>DATJXN010000147.1 GCA_035500095.1 Candidatus Binataceae bacterium | reverse complement strand
GATTAGGTCCGCGAAGGGCGATGCTGCGCGGCCCACCGGTCCCCTCGATCCGGCCACGATCGGCGCGGCACTAGCGGCCGCGATACCCGAAAACGCGATCGTGATGGACGAAGCCGCGACCACCGGAATGCCGTTTTTCGGCGCTTCGCTGAACGCGCCCGCGCATACCTATCTCGCGCTGACCGGCGGCGCGATCGGCCAGGGCTTGCCGTGCGCAACCGGCGCGGCCATCGCCTGCCCCGACCGCCGCGTCATTTCGTTCCAGGCCGACGGCAGCGGGATGTACACGGTGCAGTCGCTGTGGACGCAGGCGCGCGAGGGGCTGAACGTCACCACCGTTCTGTGCAACAACCGCCGCTATCGAATCTTGCAGGTCGAGCTTGCGCGCGCCGGCATCACCGAGCCCGGCGCCGTGGCGCGTTCGCTGACCAGTCTCGGAAATCCGAACCTGGATTGGGTTGCGCTGGCGCAGGGGATGGGTGTGCCGGGAGTTCGCGTCGAAACGGCCGAGGCGCTCGCGAAGGAACTGGAGCGCGCGCTTGCGGAACCCGGCCCTAAAATGATCGAGATGCTCATGGCCTAGACAATGAATCCCACGGCCGGCACGAAATGCGGGCCGAAATGCGCAATTGACGGCCGCGCGAGAAATACAAATCATCGCCACGGCAGGAGGCAATACGATGAGTGCAGGCGAATCCGCGGGGAAACGAGGCGCCCGAGGTCCGGCCAGCGCGTCGTCCAGCCGCCAGTGGGCTCCCTATCTCGAGGCCGGCTGCGGCTTCAAAAACCACTGGTACCCGGCGCTCTTCAGTTACGAACTCAAGGACAACGAGGTCAAAGGCGTATTGATCGCGGGCCATGAGATCGCGCTGCGGCGTGCCAAGGGCAAAACCTACGCGCTGCAGGATCGCTGCCTGCATCGGGGCGTCAAGATGTCGCGCCGCCCGCTCTGCCTCAGCGACGAATTGATGACCTGCTGGTACCACGGCTACAGCTACGGTCTCGAGGACGGCGTGCTGCGAACGATCGTCGCCTCGCCCGACGATCCGATTCTCGGCAAGGTGCGGATCCGCACCTACCCGGTCGAGGAGCGCAACGGCACGATCTTCGTCTTCGTCGGCGACGAGGACTACCAGCCCGTGCCGCCGCTGTCGTCCGATCTGCCGCTTCGAATCGGCGCCGATGAAGACCCCAACGCCGTGGCTTACATCCTCGACGAGAACGTTTTCGTCCGCGGCATCCATCGCACGGGCAATTCCAATTGGCGCCTCGCGGTCGAGAATGGTTACGACCCGGGCCATTGGCTCGTCCACATGGGCAATACGATTATCGCCAGCGCCGACGTCCTGTTCCCGCTCGGCGCGCAACCCGTGTCCGACGAAGCGGTCCGCGTGGTCGAGGAGGAGGAAGGTCCGAAAGGCGTGATGATGATGTACAACCGGCCCGAGGCCTGGAACATGGTCCTCGAAAATCCGCTGCTCGGGCTCAAGGCGCGCGGCACCAAGCCGTACTACCTGCGGACCTCGATGTATCTGCCGGGCGTGCTGCTGGTCGAACACTGGCCGATTCCGGGCTGGGCGCAATACGAATGGTACGTCCCTACGGACGAGACGCATCACGAGTATTGGGAAGTCCTGGTCGCGCATTGCCGCAACGAAGCGGACCTCAAAGACGCCGAGTACCGGTACAAGAACGTTTTCGAGCCGCTCGCGCTGCGCGATTTCAACGACAACGATCTCTTCGCGCGCGAGGCGATGCAGGATTTCTACGAGAACGGCGATGGCTGGAACAAGGAAACCCTCTGTCAACTCGATAATGCGCTGACCGCGTGGCGCAAGGTGGCGTCGCGCTACAACCGCGGCATCCAGGACCGCCCGGCGGGAAACGGGATGAACGGCGGCGGCAACGGACATCGCTAAGCCCCGGCTGGTGTGGTGTCCTGGAAATAAGTTTCATCCCAGGACGTCGAGGCTGTCATTCCGAGCACAGCGAGGAATCCGGTTTCCCCGAAAAACCGAATAAAGATCAGGGATTCCTCGGTCGCCGATTCCCTCGGAATGACAGCTTGACGCTTTTCCGGATATGCAAGTTATTTGCGGGACATCACACTAAGCCACGGCCAAGCCGCGCCGGGCGCGCGGCGGGCGACCGCAGGAGCAACCTCGATGGCCGAGAACACGCGCATCGTCCCGCTGTCAGCCGAGCAGGAGAAATGGTACGGGCAGGCTTGCGAGCGGCTGAATCCGGAACGGCTCAGAAACCTGCTGCTCGAGCTGATCAATATCCATAGCCCAACCGGCGCCGAGCGCCGCGCGAGCGAGTTCGCCGCCGCATACATGCGCGAGCACGTGGGCGAGCATTCCCGCTACCAGCCGATCGGCGAGGAGACCGGCAACGCGATCGGCGAAATCCGCGGCAGCGGCGGCGGCGCGTCGCTGCTGCTCTACGCTCCGATCGATACGCATATCGAAGCCGACCCGGAGCGCGACATTCCGTGGGTCGGCCCGGCCTTGCGCGCCGATATGCTGCCCCAGGGCTTCGCGCAGGGCGACCTGGTCTATGGCCTCGGCGCCGCCAACCCCAAGGGGATGGTCGCGAGCCTGATCGAGGTCGCAACCGCACTTCGCGAGGCCGGAGTGCCGATCATCGGCGACCTGCAGGTGGGCTTTGCGGGCGGCGGGATGCCCGTCAGCCTGCCCTATCGCCGCAACTACGGGATGAGCGACGGCGTTTACCACATGCTCACGCGAGGCGTGGCGCCCGACTTCGCGGTGATCATGAAACCGTGGTGGGCCGTGTTCGCCGAGGAACCGGGAATGTGCTGGTTCAAAGTCTCGGTGCGCGGCACGATGGGCTATGCGGGGATCACCCGCGGGACTTCCGGCTACCGAAGTTCGATCGTTCCCGCGATGCGCGTGGTCGAGGAGATCGAGGCCTGGCTACCGCAATACACCGCGCGCAATACCTCCGGCACAGTGCTGCCCGAGGGACACATCGCTGCGCTGCGCGCCGGATGGCCCGAGAAGCCGGCGTTTCCGTCGGCCACGACGGAAATCTATCTCGACGTGCGATGCAATCCGCGCACTTCTCCGGGCGAAGTGAAAGCGCAGTTCGCCGAAGCGATGCGCTCGATCCACGAACGCCATCCTGAGATCGAATTCGACTGGGAGATGTTCGGCGCGTGCCCCGGCGGCGCCACCGATCCGCAGAACTGGATCGTGCAATCGAGCTATCGCGGATGGGAGCGCGTCGAGGGCCATCCGCACGGCGAAGCGCCCAAAATGGGCGGCCAGACCGACGGCGCGCTAATTCGCCGCCTCGGTATCCCTTGCGCGCGGATCGGCTATCCATGGCCGCCGCGCGGCTGCCCCGCCGAGTACAAGGAAGGGCTGGGCGGAATGGGCGTCGCGAGCGTCAACGACTTCATCAAGTCGGCGAAGGCGATAATGTATGTCGTTATCGACACGCTGACTCGCCTGCGCGCCGACCTCGGGCTGTGATCGCCTGCGGGATCCCAGACCGACGATCCAAAACCAGCAAACTTAATGAAGTGTCAGCAAACTTAAAGCTGCACTTTCGGTTCTATCGGAGTTACTTAAAGCGGCGCTTTCAGTTTGCGCCGCGTTGGGTGGCATTATTCGCTGCCAGGTTTCATACCCGGATAAAAGTTTCTGGCAGACATAGAGCCGCCAAACCTCTAGGCTTGGTCACTGTCTCAAAATAAGGCTGGAGGAGAACCCATGGCGATGAGCATCGGGCGGCGCGCTGGAGCTGAATTCATCGGAACGTTTTGGCTGGTACTGGGAGGTTGCGGCAGCGCCGTGCTGGCCGCCGGGTTTCCCCATCTCGGGATCGGCTTCGCCGGAGTGGCGCTCGCTTTCGGCCTTACGCTGCTAACGATGGCCTATGCGATCGGCCATATCTCCGGATGCCACATCAATCCCGCCGTGAGCTTCGGGTTATGGGCCGGCGGACGTTTTCCGGGTAACGAACTCGCGCCCTATGTCGCCGCGCAAGTGCTCGGCGGAATCCTTGCCGCCGCCGTGCTTTACGTTATCGCCAGCGGCGCACCCGGCTTCAGCCTGGCCGGCGGTTTCGCCGCCAATGGCTATGGCGCGCACTCGCCTGGCGGCTACGCCCTGCCCTCGGCACTCGTCTGCGAGGTCGTGATGACCACGATCTTCCTGTTCGTGATCATGGGAGCGACGGACTCGCGCGTGCCCGCCGGCTTCGCGCCGATCCCGATCGGACTTGTGCTGACGCTGATCCATCTCATCAGCATCCCGGTGACCAATACGTCGGTTAACCCCGCGCGCAGCACGGGGCCTGCGATCTTCGTCGGCGGATGGGCAATCGAGCAGCTATGGCTCTTCTGGGTGGCGCCGATCGCCGGTGCGATTTTCGGCGGTTCGCTCTACAAATGGCTTGCGGAGGAACCGCCAAAAGCCTGAACCGAGGCGTGCAACGCACCCGGCCAGGCGGCCGCGCGGCCGCACAGCTACGATTCGTCGAACATCCGCCGCAACGCGGTCGGCACCTCGGCCAGTCCCGCCACGCGCTGCGGATGCTCCACGCGCGTGCCGACGCCGAGAAAGTGCGCTCCGGCGCCGCTCGCCGCTTCGGCGTCGATCTGGCTGTCGCCGACGTACACGGCGCGTGCGGGCGCGACTCCCGCGCGCTCAAGGCATAGACGCACGATGTCGGGTGCGGGCTTGGGACGGACCTTGTCGAACGCGCTCGCCACCGCGTCGAATACGCCTCCCAGCCCGAGATGCTCGATCAATCCGTGCGTGGTGGCCGAGCGATTGGTCGCGAGCGCGACCCGGTAGCGGCGCTTGAGATCGAGCAGGAACGGCCGCAATTCCAACGGAGGCTTCAGCAACGCAAAGAAAGGCGTGAAGTCGATCGTGCGCGCGACCTCGCGCATCCGCGCAAGCATCGCCGCGTCCTCGCGCGCGCGCAGCTCGAAGACCGTCATCGCGGCCATGAAAATGCACGTGCGCTCCTCCTCGAGGTTGAGCGGTGGCTCGCCGATCGCGGAAAAAATCGCGTTGTAGTACGCGACGTTGGACTCCGCCGATTCAAACAAGACGCCGTCGGCGTCAAACATGACCAGTTCGAGTATCGCCAGTTCCTTCGCCCTCCTTTTGCGCAAGGACGGCCCCCAACGCCGCCCGTCAATCAATCATATCGCATGACGCAAGCGCAGTCGCGGTTGCAACACGGAACCCGATTTGCTCCAAGAGAATTAACCGACAGCGGTGTCAACAGATGGTTCGAAAGGAGCGCATCAGGTGAAAGCGATTGTCTTTGAACAGACCGGCGACCCGAGTGTGCTCAAGTACGCCGACCTGCCCAAACCGCAACTCATGCCCGGCACCGCACTGGTCAAGGTGCATGCCGCCGGAATCAACTTTGCCGACACTTTCTTCATCCGCGGCGAGTACATGATCAAGCCGCGGCTGCCCGATACGCCGGGAATGGAAGCGGCCGGAGTGATCGAGGAGGTCGCGCCCGACGTTACGGACCTGAAGCCCGGGATGCGCGTGACTTCGATCACGCTCAAGGCCTACGCCGAGTACTGCCTGATTCGCCCGTCGCAGACGCTCCCGCTACCCGACTTCATCAGTTTCGAGGAGGGCGCCGCCTTTCCGATCCAGGTGCTGACCGCGTGGCACATCCTGCACACCTCGCATCAGACGACTCCCGGGCAGACCGTGGTGGTGCACTCGGCTGCGGGCGGCGTCGGAATCGTCGCGGTGCAGATCGCCAAGGCGGCCGGCGCCCGCGTAATCGGCACGGTGTCGAGCGATTCCAAGGCCGCGCTGGTCAAGGAGTACGGCGCCGACGATGTGATCAACTACGAAAGCTCGGATTTCGCCGCCGAGACGATGCGCCTGACGGGCGGGCGCGGCGCCGATTTGATCCTCGACGCGGTGGGCAAGCCGACATTCGAGGCGGGCCTCAAGTGCCTCGCCCCATTCGGCCATCTGCTGCTCTATGGACGCGCGGGGGGAGCGCCCGACCCGCTTAACGTCTTTCGCCTGTTCGAGAAGGCGACCAAGGTGAGCGGCTTCGTGCTGCCGGTGGTGGTCGGGATGCCCGCGGTGATGCGCGAGGGAATCGAAAAATCTTTCGCCCTGATGCGCGAAGGGAAGCTCAAGCTGCTCGTCGGCAAGAGTTTTCCGCTCGCCCAAGCCACGGAAGCGCTCCGCCTGCTGCAATCACGTCAATCGGTCGGTAAACTGGTGCTCGTGCCGTAAATCGTAAGCATCGGCCGGCGCCGTTGGGGAGATACTTCATGGCCCCGCAAGCAAATCACCCAGGAGTCGCGATCGTGGTCGGCGTCGGCCCCGGCCTGGGCGACGCGCTTGTGCGTCGCTTCGCCCGGGGCGGCCATCCGGTCGCGCTGGTCGCGCGCTCGCGCGAGTTCATCCAGTCGCTGGCGGCCGAGATCACCGCGGCCGGCGGGCGCGCGCTGGCGGTCAGCGCAGACGTCGGCGATGCGGAGGCGGTGGCCCGCGCGTTCGACACGGTGCGAGCGAAACTCGGGCCGCCCGAGGTTCTGCTCTACAACGCCGGCAGCGGCAAGTGGGGCAGGATAACCGAGATCACACCCGCGCAATTCGAGGAATCATGGCGGACCAACGCCTACGGCGCGTTCCTGTGCGCCAAGCAGGTGGTCTCCGAGATGATCAAAAATGGGCGCGGCGTGATGCTGTTTACCGGCGCGACCGCGGGCGTCAAAGCGGGCCCGCTGTCGGCCGCTTTCGGACCGGCCAAGTTCGCGATGCGCGGGCTCGCGCAATCGCTCGCGCGCGATCTCGGCCCGCGCGGAATTCACGTCGCCTACGTCAACGTCGACGGCATGATCGACATGCCGCACGTCCGCTCGCAGATGCCCCAGGTCAAGAACGAGGACCTGCTGAAGCCGGCCGCGATCGCCGAGGCCTACTGGCACCTTGCCAACCAGGACGCGAGCGCCTGGACGCAGGAACTCGACGTGCGCCCCTTCAAGGAGAAATTTTAGGAAGACGGAGCGTGGGGTCGGAGCAACAGCCTTGAGCGGGAAAACGCGATGAGTGTCCATTCGGCAGACGGGCGGAGGTCGGCGCGGATCCCCAAGGGTCCGGCCAAGGTGATTCAATTCCCTGCGGGCCGGCGGCGCCGAAGGAGCTATCGGCGCTCGGCCGTGATTGGCATCGCGTCGATGGGACTGGCGGCAGCAGGCGCCGCGCTCGTATGGATCTATCTCGTGCCGTTCATCGGGCTTGCGCCGGATCTGACCGCCGGGATGAGCGCGCAGGAGGCGGAAATCCTGCGGCTGGTCAACGACGAGCGCAAGCGCGCCGGCGCGCCGGCGCTCAAGTCCTCGCAGCGCCTGATGCTGGCTTCGCGCGGACACAGCTACGACATGGCGCTGCGCAACTATCTCGGCCACAAAGGCCCCGCGGGCGACACGCCCGCCGAGCGCGTGCGCGGCGTCGGCGTCGATTCCGCGGCGTTCGGAGAAAATCTGTACCTGGACCGCGAAGCGGATCGCGCGAGGCTCGCCGAGCGCGCCGTGCAGGAATGGCTGCGAAATCCCGAGCATCGAGCCAACCTGCTCTCGCCCGATTTTGCCAGCACCGGCGTCGGAATCGCGCGCGCGGCCGACGGGACGGCCTACGTTACCCAGGATTTTGCGAGGTAGATTGCGGCCACGCATCCCGCAAAATAGTCAGCCGATAGCCTCAAACGTCCGTGCGAGCCACTTCATCACTTTGGCGTGCGCGTGAATCTCCGCCTCGGCGACTGGCGTGAACGGGATATTGAGCGCGTCAACCTGGGCCGCGACCGCGACGTCCGCGATCGAAAATTCGCCTCCGCAGAGAAACTGTCCGTCGATCATTACCTCCAGCCAGTCGAGCGCCGCCCTGAACTTCCCGCGCTGCTCGTCGAGTCCAAGCCGTCCCAGCCCCTGCCCGCGCAACTGGCCGCGTGTCTGCCGCCCCAAGAGCATCCGAACCATCGGCCGCACCGCCGCCGGCACCGGGCCGAAGACGACCTCGGCGAACCTTGCGAACTGTTCGGGCACTTGCCATCGTTCGTACACGACGTGCCAGTAGAGCGATTCGTCGGCCCAGTCCTCGATCATCAGGGCCATTGCGCGCGTGCGTGGCTCCTGCGGATAGAGGCGCGGCTCCGGATGGCGCTCCTCGAGATGACGGATGATGTCGGTCGACTCGACAAGCTTTACGCCGTCGTCGATCACGACCGGCAGCTTGCCGCGCGGATTGAGCTTGCGTACCTGTCCGGGCGAGGTGGCGTTGATGGTATCGAACTCGAGGCGCTTGTAGCGCATCGCGTTGCGCACCTTGACGCAGAATGGCGACACCGATTCCTGGTCGCCCAGCGGCCCGAACTGGTAGAGTTCGATGTTTCCCATGGCGCGAACCTCCGGCCGCCGGCTTCAGTGAATCGATCGAACTACTCTTTGGGGCAGGGCCGCGGTTCCCAGGCTCGGCTAAATTCCTATCACGGCCGGCGCGTCCGCCCGAACCCGATTCCGAGGCAACTGGCGCTTCGACCCCCAAGCGCTTACAATGGAAGTTTGCGGAAACAGCGGAACGAACAAGGTAACAGCGATGGAACGAGTTGAACTCACCCGCGAATGCGAGGCGGTCCAGGTGCCGCTCGGCAGCCCGATCACGCTCGAGAAGGGCCTCGAGGTCTTCGTCACCCAGGCGCTCGGCGGCAGCTTCACCGTGCAGGTGCCGGCCTACGGAGGCCTCTATAGGATCGCCGGCAAGGACGCCGACGCGCTCGGCAAAAGCTCCGAGGATGCCGTTTCGCCGGCCTCTGTCTCGGGCGACCTTGAAGCGATGGTCTGGGAGCAGCTAAAGACCTGTTACGACCCCGAGATTCCGGTCAACATCGTGGACCTCGGCCTGGTCTATGCGATGGAGGTGGCCCCGCTTGACGGGGGCACCAAGCGCGTCGACGTCAAGATGACGCTTACCGCGCAGGGCTGCGGGATGGGCGCGTCGATCGCTATCGATGCGCGCCAGAAATTGCTTTCGCTGCCCGGCGTCGCCGAGGCCAACGTGGACCTGGTGTGGGATCCGCCGTGGACTCCGCAGATGATCTCTCCCGAGGGCCGCGAACGCCTCGGCCTCGACTGAGAAAGCGGGCAATCCGGACGGCAAGGCCTTTTGCGCGCCGGATCGTTGCCTCGCTTTCGTTGGCGGGGACGATTGTGTGGTCCCCGCGCTAAATTGACATCGCCGCCCCGCTCCGATAGTTAAAAGGGTTCGGACCAGAGCATGTTTGCAATCGTAAGAACAGGCGGAAAGCAGTACCGCGTCGGCGTCGGCGACCAGATAACCGTCGAACGTATCGAGGGCGAAGTCGGTGCGCATGTCGAATTGAGCGACGTGCTCGCGCTCGGCGGCGATGAAACCGTGATCGGCACGCCTACCGTTGCCGACGTGGCCGTGCGCGCGCGAATCGTGCAGCAGCCGCGCGGAACGAAGATCATCGTTTTCAAAAAGAAAAAGCGCAAGAACTACCGGCGCAAGCGCGGGCATCGCCAGGAACTGACGGTTCTGAAGATCGAGGAGATCAAGCGGGGCGCGGCCTAGCCCGGCCCGCATCGTTGATTTTTCGCCGGCCGACGCGCCGGCTTTATGACAGGGAGACAGGCTCGTGGCGCACAAGAAGGGACAAGGTTCAACGCGCAACGGCCGCGACAGTCCGGGACAGCGCCGCGGCATCAAGGTCTACGCCGGCGAAACCGTTCGCGCGGGCAATATCCTGGTCCGCCAGGTCGGCACCCGGGTTCATCCGGGAAACAATGTCGGGATGGGCCGCGATTATACCCTTTACGCGCTGGTTGACGGGGTGGTCAAATACGAGACCTACCGCACCGACAAGCGGCGCGTGCGGATCGAACCGGCGGCGGCGCCGGCGAATGGCGATCGGACCGAAGCGGCGAGCGAGCCGCCGGCCCAGCCACAAGCCTAGGGCCGGCACGGCTTAGAATTTCGGTTTCCAAGCCCCGCGGCCGCGCCGCGGGGCTTTTTGTTTGTCTCTGCCGATAGCTCTGGCGGCCGCGGCAATCGAGGGCCGGGCCACTCGGGAGGAACTCGCGATGCGACTCGGACTGCTCTACGGCTTTTCCCATTCCCACGAATCGCTCGATCTCGTGCTCGAGGCCGAACGCCTGGGCTACGACTCGGTATGGACGGGCGAGGCCTGGGGTTCGGACACTATCGTGCCGCTCGCGTGGCTTGCCGCGCAGACCAAAAAGATCCGCCTCGGCACTGCGATCATGCAGATGCCTGCGCGTACGCCCGCGATGACGGCGATGACCGCGATGACGCTCGACGCGATTTCGGGCGGCCGGTTCATCCTCGGCGTCGGGCCGTCGGGACCGCAGGTGGTCGAGGGATGGCACGGCGTGCCCTACGGCAAGCCGCTCGTGCGCTACCGCGAGTATATCGCGATCCTGCGCAGGATTTTCGCGCGCGAAGCGCCGCTCGAATTCCAGGGCTCCGAGTACCAGATACCGTATCGCGGCCCCGGCGCGACCGGCCTCGGCAAGCCCCTGCGCTCGATCCTGCACGGCCGGCGCGACATGGAAATCTACATGGCTTCGATCACGCCGAGCGGCGTCGCGCTCGCGGCGGAGATCGCCGACGGCGTAATCCCGGTGTGGATGAATCCGGAGCGATGGGACCTGTTCGAGCCGAGCCTTGCGCGCGGATTCCAGAAAGCCGGCGGCGCGCGCAATCCGGACAAATTCGACGTTGCACCCTTCGTAACCTGCGTGATGGGCCCCGAAATTGAAAAATGCCGCGCGCCGATCAAGCAAAATCTGTCCTTCTATATCGGCGGGATGGGCGCGCGCGACAAGAACTTCTACAACGACTACGCGCGGCGCGCCGGCTACGAGGAAGCGGCCAGGAAAATCCAGGACCTGTTTCTTTCCGGCCAGCGCGACGCCGCGGTGGCCGCCGTACCCGACAAGCTCGTCGATGAAGTCGCGCTGGTTGGACCGCGCGAGCGTATTGCCGAGCGCGCCGCCGCCTGGAAGGCCTCGCCGGTAAGAACGATGCTGATCGGGACGCGCCAGGCAGAAGCCCTCCGCGCGCTGGCCGAGATACTGCTCTAGCCGTCCGGCCGCGATCGTCCCCGGCGAACAATGTTGAGCGATGAAATTCGTCGATGAAGCGCGGGTCTTCGTGGCCGCCGGCAAGGGCGGCGACGGCGCGATCGCGTTTTTGCGCGAGAAGTATCGCCCCTTCGGCGGACCGGCGGGCGGGGACGGCGGCCGCGGCGGCAACGTGATCTTCGAGGTCGACGAAGGACTGGCGACGCTGCTCGACTTCAAGTACAACCCGCGCCTGGCCGCGCGCGACGGCGAGTCAGGCCGCGGCAAACAGCAATACGGCCGCGCCGGCGACGACCTTGTCGTGCGGGTGCCGCCGGGCACGATGGTCTTCGACGAGGAGAGCGGCGAGAGGATCGCCGACCTGGTGATGCCGGGGACGCGCGCGATCGTGGCGCACGGCGGGATGGGCGGCAAGGGCAATATGCATTTCGCCACTTCGACCCGCCGCGCCCCGCGAATCGCGACGCCGGGCGGGCCGGCCGAACAGCGCTGGATAAAAATCGAGCTTCGGCTGGTGGCCGACGCCGGCCTGGTCGGGCTGCCCAACGCGGGCAAATCGACGCTGCTCGCCGCGATCAGCGCGGCCCATCCGAAGATCGCGCCCTACCCTTTCACCACGCTCACGCCCAACCTGGGCCGGGTGCAGCTGGCCGATGGCTCCGGCTTCAGCGTCGCCGATATCCCCGGGCTTATCGAGGGCGCGCATCTCGGCCACGGCCTCGGCGTCCGCTTCCTGCGCCATCTCGCACGCACGCGGGTGCTGGTCTATGTGCTGGACCTTGGCGCCGACCCCGAACGCGATTTTCTCATCGTGCGCGGCGAGCTCGCGGCGTTCGATCCGATGCTCTCGGCGCGGCCGGGGCTGATCGTGCTCAACAAGCTCGACCTCGTTGGTGCCGAACGCGCGCAGGAGACGGCGCAGGCGATGACTCGGATCGCGGCCGAGCATGGCATCGGTTCCGTCCTGGTTATCTCAGCCGAGCAGCGTGTGGGCCTCGAGCCGTCGATCGCGGCAATCGCGCGACTGCTCGGCCTTGGCGGGATTGAGGCGCAATGTCCCAGGTAAGTTACAAGCAGGAATTCGTCGGCCGCGCGCGCCGGGTCGTGATCAAGATCGGCAGCGCGGTGGTCTCCGACGCCAGCGGCTTGCGGCCGGAAATTATCGCGCGCCTGGCCGCCGAGATCGACGCGATCGTGCGCGCCGGGCGCGAAGCCGTCGTGGTGACCTCGGGCGCGATCGCGGCGGGGCGCGCGCGGCTCGAAAAGCTCGGCGGCGCGGGCGTCGCGGCGCGCCAGGCGGCCGCAGCAACCGGACAGATCGAGCTGATGAGCGAATGGGCGCGAGCCTTCGGCGCCGCCGGTCGCACCGTCGCGCAGCTCCTGCTGACCCATCAGGACGTCGCCGAGCGCGTGCGCCGCAGCAACGCGATTCACACGATCCAGACGCTGCTCGAAGCCGGCGTCATTCCGATCGTCAACGAGAACGACACCGTCGCGGTCGAAGAGATCCGCATGGGCGACAACGACGTGCTCTCCTCGCTGGTGGCCGGCATGGCGCAGGCGCAGCTCCTCGTGATCCTGAGCGACGTGGCCGGCGTGCTGACCGGCGATCCGCGCAAGCGCCCCGACGCGCAGCTCATCCCGCTTATCACCGATCCCGAGGCCGGGATGCGCGGGCTGGTCGCCGACAGCGCAGGTCCGCTCGGAAGCGGCGGGATGGCGACCAAGCTCAAGGCGGCGCAGCAGGCTGCGCGCGCGGGAATCGCGGTGATTATCGCGCCGGGGCGCGCGCAACGGGCGCTCGCCACCGCGCTCGATCCGGTGCTCGAGTGCGGCACGTTGATCCTGCCGGCGCGCACGCGGCTCAGGAGCCGCAAACACTGGATCGCCTTCGCGCTCAGGCCCGCCGGAGCGCTGACGGTCGATCGCGGGGCCGCCGAGGCCCTGCGAGCCAGGGGCCGCAGCCTCCTGCCCTCCGGCATCCGCGAGGTCGCCGGCGAGTTCAAAAGCGGCGATTGCGTGAGCCTGCTCGATCACGAGGGCGTCGAATTCGGCCGCGGGCTGGTCAATTATCCCGCCGCCGATATACTGAAGGTGAAGGGGCGGCGCTCGATCGATATTTCGCGCACGCTCGGCTACAAGGTTGCCGACGAGATCATCCATCGCGACAACTTCGCGCTGCTCGAAGAGCTGGCATGAACCGCTGCTGACGTGAGCCTCGAAACCGAAACCCTCGAAGCGCTGGGACGCGCACGCGCCGCTTCGCGCACGCTGGCGCTATGCCCCGGTCTGCAAAAGAACCGGGCGCTCGGCGCGCTAGCCGCGATGCTGCGCGACGAACGTGGCGCGATCCTGGCCGCCAACGCCGGCGACCTCGAACGCGCGCGCGCTCTCGGGATGGCCGGGGCGCTGGTCGAGCGCCTCACGCTCAACGACGCGCGGATTGAAGCGATGGCGCGCGGCGTCGAGGAGGTCGCCGCGCTGCCCGACCCGGTCGGCGAAGTGATCGCAAGCTGGCGGCGGCCCAACGGGCTCGAGATTTCCCAAGTCCGTGTACCGATCGGCGTTATCGCGATCATTTACGAGTCGCGCCCCAACGTGACCGTCGACGCGGGCGTGCTGGGGCTGAAGGCCGGCAACGCGGTGGTCCTGCGCGGCGGCAAGGAGGCGCTCAGCTCCAACGCCTTTCTCGCCGGGCTGATCGCCCGCGCGCTCGAAGGCGCCGGTATCGCGCGCGACGCCCTGAGCTTCGTCGGCAATCCCGACCGCGAGGTGATCCAGATTCTGAAGCGCCATCCCGAGGCGATCGACCTGATCATTCCGCGCGGCGGCAAGGCGCTTAAGGAAGCGCTCGCGGGATCGGCCGTCCCGCTGCTGCCCCATTTCGACGGGCTCTGCCATACCTACGTCGATCGCGCCGCCGATCTGAAGATGGCCGAGGAGATCTGCTTCAACGCCAAGTGCAGCCGGCCATCGGTATGCAACGCGATGGAAACCCTGCTGGTGCATCGCGAGGCCGCGCCGCGCTTTCTGCCGCCGCTGGCCGCGCGGATGCAGCGTGCCGGCGTCGAGCTTCGCGGCTGCGAGCGCACGCGCGCTATCGTTCCGGACGTGAAGGCCGCCGACGATACCGACTGGGACACCGAGTTTCTCGACCTGATCCTGGCGGTCAGGGTTGTCGATTCGCTCGACGAGGCGCTCGCCCATATTGCGCGCCACGGCTCCGGCCTGGCTGACGCCATCGTGACCGGCGACCGCGAGGCCGCGCTCCGCTTTCAACATGAAGTCGATTCGGCGACCGTCTACGTCAATGCCTCCACCCGCTTCACCGACGGTTTCGAATTCGGCTTCGGCGCCGAGACCGGAATCTCGACCAATCGGTTGCACGCGCGCGGCCCGATGGGTCTGCGCGAACTGACCATCTACAAGTACCTCATCAACGGCAACGGACAGGTCCGCAATTGAATTCGGACGGCCCCGCCTCATGCGCGTAGGACTCCTCGGCGGCAGCTTCAATCCGATCCACTTCGGCCATCTACGCTCGGCCGAGGAGGTGCGCGAGGCGCTCAACCTCGACCTGGTCTATTTCGTGCCCGCGGCGATGCCGCCGCATAAATCGGCCGAGGGCCTGGCGCCGCCCGAGCATCGGCTGGCGATGGTGCGGCTCGGGACCAAGGGCAACCGCCACTTCATGGTTTCCGACGTCGAGATTCGGCGCGCCGGCCGCTCCTACACGATCGACACGGTGCGCCATTTTCTGGTCACCCTGCGCGCGCCGTCCACGCTCTTCCTGATGATGGGATCCGACGCTTTTGCCGACCTCGACACCTGGAAGGAATGCGACGACCTGGTGCGGCTGTGCTCGATCGTGGTGCACACGCGCGAGGAAAATGACGACGGCCAGCCGACGCGAATCTCGCTTGCCGCCGTCAAACGCTTTGGTTACATTAAACGAGACGATCACTACGTGCATCCGAACGGCCAGAAACTTTCTTTCGTAGCCACGACGAATTTTCCCGTCTCCGCAACGCTCATTCGCGAAAAGCTTCGCCAGCGGCATTCGGTCCGCTACCTGATGCCGAACGACGTGGTCGAGTATATTCAGCGGCACGGGCTGTACTGACGGCGCCAGTGATTTCCACGGCAGCACCCCGAAAAACGATTCGCGCCGTTCCGCCCGCTTTCCAGTGGTCAGCTCTACCATTCCCTTGCGCGTGAATTCACACGAGAAGGCTATCGCCGCGGCGCAAGCGGCGCTGGAGAAGAAGGCGTACGACCTCGTCGTGCTCCAGGTCGAGCATCTCAGTTCGATCGCGGACTATTTCCTGATCGCGACCGGGCGCTCCGACGTGCAGGTGCGCGCGATCGCCCGCGGGATCGAGGAACGGATGGGCCTCGCGGGCGAGCACGCGCTATCGATCGAAGGCACCAATCACGGCCATTGGGCGGTGCTCGACTTCAACGACGTCGTCGTCCACGTCTTTTTCGAAGAAACGCGCGAGTTCTACCGCCTCGAGCGCAATTGGCTCGACGCCACCGAAGTCCCGCTGCCCGAACCGTATCGCACCCAGGCGCGCGATCTGCGCCTGCGCGCGAGCGGCTGAACGCAGCCCCTCCAGTTCGAGTCCGCCGGGGTCGGCGGCGGCGCGACAACGCGCCGCTCAAAGCGCGGCGTCGCGGTGCTCCAGCAGAAACGGCAGTACCGCGGCGTTGAATTCCTGCGGCCGCTCGACGTTCGGCAGATGTCCTGCATTCTTGATGATCGTGAGGCGCGCGCCCGCGATCCGCTCAGCGATCGTACGCGCCAGCGCCGGCGGCGTAAGCAGGTCATCCTCGCCCACTACCACGTGCGCCGGAACGCGGATCTTCCCGAGGTCGATCTGCACGTCCGGTCTGGCGCTGCCCTGGATTGTCTTGATGTAGGACTGCTTGTGCAGCGCGCACATGCTGGCGACCACGCGCTGGAACGCTTCGGCCGGCGCGGACTTGCTGATCAGCGATCGCGCAACGCCGTCGGCGATATCCTTGAGTTCCTTGCCCGCGAGCAACGGTTCCAGGCGCAGCCGGATGAACTCGCGGGCCTGCTCGGGACCGATATGGCCAAACCCGGGCAAGGTGTCGCAAAGCGTCAGCGTCGCGACGCGCTCGGGGAAGAGCGTAGCGAAATCCATCGCGATGATACCGCCCATCGAGAGGCCGACCAGATGCGCCTTGCGCGCGCCGAAGTGGTCGAGCACGCGCGCGAGGTCGCGGGCGAAGTCGTGGAACTCGAGCGGCCCTTCGTAGTCGTCGCTCAATCCGTAGCCGCGCGCGTCCCACGAAGCGGCGTGGAAATGGCGTCCGAGGTCGGGAAGCTGGTCATGCCAGTTGGTACGATTGCCGCCGATCCCGTGCAGACAGATGACCAGTTTGCCTTCACCGATATGATCGACGGCAATCCTGGGCGCGGGCGGGACGAGATCGGTTTTCCACGGCGCCGTCTGTGCCATTTGAGGGCTCCTCTCACGCGCGCGAAAATCGCCAAAGAATCGTCCGAATGTCCAGGGCGCGCGGTACGCGCCGATTGTGCGGCGTCTGCGCCGATGCTGCAAGCTCTTTCGCAGACCATTGCGGTGTCCGCGATTGGCTGTAATCGGGGCGCCCCCGGCGCTAACATCCGCGTCATGAATCCCCGCGAAGCGCCGCGGCCCACCGGCGAACAGTTTCTCCGCAATCCTCAGGCGTTCGCGCGGATGTCCGCGCTGATGTCGTCCAGCGCCGACGCCAAATTTCTTCAATATCTGGTCTCGGTCTCGGGGGTCGCACGGCAAGAGCGCGTGCTCGACGTCGCCTGCGGGCCGGGAGCATGCGCGCGCGCATTTGCCGGGCGATGCCGCCACGTGGTCGGCCTCGATCCGTCGCCGGACCTGATCGCCGAGGCGCGGATCGAGGCCGCACAGAGCGGCGCGGGCAACGCGGAGTTCGTCGTCGGCGAAGTCCAGCGAATGTGTTTTCGCGACGGCGCCTTCGACGCGGCCGTATGCCGCTTCGCGTTCCATCACTTCACCAATCCGGCGCGCGTGTTCGCCGAGATGGCGCGGGCGGTCGCACCGCGCGGCTGGATGGTGGTGGTGGACGTAACCGCCTCGGAGGATCCGGCCAAGGCGGCAGCGCACAACGAACTGGAGCGGCTATGCGATCCGATGCATGTGCGGATGCTCGCCGCTTCGGAGTTCGAGCGGATATTCGCAGCCGCGGGTTTCAGCGTCGCGATGAAGATCGCGCGCCAATCGACCAGCACGGTCGAGGAATGGACGCGCTTCGGCGATCCGCCGCGCGAGAATCTGCCGGTTATTCGCGCGATACTCGAAGACGCGGTTGACGACGACCGTCCGGGGCTCGCGCTCCAGCGCGACGCGGACACTATCCGGCTGATGCATACGAGCGTAAGCTTCGTGCTCGAGCGCTCGGCGCGAAAATCCTCCCGGCCGAGGAAGCGAACCGATGGACGACCAGGGTGACAATCTAACCTCGGTGCAGCGCCAGTTCCGGCGCCAGGCCGAGGCCTACTCGACCATGAAAGTGGTCACCGACCCGCGCATCCTCGAGCACATGGTCGAGATTTCCGCGGTGCGGCCGGATTCGCGCGTACTCGACGTCGCATGCGGCCCCGGATTCGTCGCGATGGCGTTCGCGCCGCGCTGCCAGAGCGTGCTCGGAATCGACGCCACCGACACGCTCGTCGCGCGCGCCCGCGCCGAGGCGGCTCGCCGCGCAATTTCCAACCTGAGTTTCGCGCTCGCCAACGTCGAGCGGATGCCGCTTGCATCCGCCCGCTTCGATCTCGCCACCTGCCGCTTCGCGTTCCATCATTTCGCCCATCCCCGGGCGGTGCTGGCCGAGATGACGCGCGTGCTCAAGCCGGGCGCGCGGATGGTGATCGTCGATATGACGACTTCCGAAGATCCGGCGAAGTCGGATTACCACAATCGCCTTGAACGGCTTTGCGATCCCTCGCACGCGCGTGCGATTCCGGTCTCCGAATGGGAGCGGATGATCGCCGAGACGGGACTCGAAGCCGTCTATCGCGGCGGGCGCGAGACCAGCTACGACCTGGAGGCGTGGATGGCGCATGGAGGCCCGCCGCCCGAACGCCGCGCACAGATAATCGAAATGATGGAAGCTTCGCTCGCCGCCGACCGCTCGGGACTCAAGGTGCGCCGCGACAACGGTCAGATCTGGTTCAGCCACACCGGCGTGACCTACGTGCTGGAAAAACCGATGCGCTAATGTGGTGCCCTGGAAATAAGTTTCATCCCAAGATCTCAAGGCTGTCGTTCCGAGCGCAGCGAGGAATCCCGGGTTCTACGAATAAAGATCCGGGATTCCTCGGTCGCTGACTCCCTCGGAATGACACCTTGACGCCTTTCCGGATGTAAGTTATTCGCGGGACATCACACCAGCGGGCGCGCGCTACGCCCGGCAGACATAGATCGCGGCGGGAGCACCGAGGATCGTAACCCGCCGCACCGACTCGGCACGTACGAGGCCGAGACCCAAGACCTCGCGCATCAGCATCCGCTCCGCCGTCAGCATTATCAGCCGTCCGCCCGGACGCACTACGCGCGCGAACTCCTCGAGCAGCCGCGGATAGAGCCGGCGGTTTTCGCCGTGCGAGCCATATTTCGTGCCCCACGGCAAATTGGTCACGAGATGGGTCGCGGCGCCGCTCCTGAGCGGCAGGCGCAGCGCGTCGCCCAGCGCGATACCGATCGGCCGGTAGCGCGGGCCGATATTTTCATGCGCGGCGGCGATCGCGCCGGTGTCGCGGTCGAACCCGGCCAGCATCGCATAGCGCCCGAGATGCGCGCGTTCGATCAGGATCGTCCCCGCACCACACATCGGATCGACCACACAATCGTCTGCGCCCGGCCCGCTCAGCCATCCCAACGCCGCGGCGACTGAAGCGCGCAGCGACCCGGGCCGATGCGCGACCTTGTATTCGCGGTGTCGCATCCGCTCGTCGACGAGGCGCACGGCGAGAAACATCTCGCCGCCGAGCAGCGTGGCCCAGAACTCGACGTCGGCATCGTCGCCCGCGGGACGCCACGAATGGTCGATGCGGTCGGCGATCCCGCGTTCGACCGCGCGCTGAAAATCGAGCCGGCGAAATTCATGCGCTCCCGCGATGCGCGCGATCACGCGAAAGCTGAGTCTTCGTCCCGCACGGCTGCCGGGGGTCATCCGCACCCGCGCCTCCAGAGCCTCTTCGACATAGGGCGCGTCGTGCGCCGTCCTGCGAACCTTCTCCAGCGTCGCGGGCGCCGTGCCGAGGCCGTCGCGATAGCCGGCCAGCGCGAACAAATCCTCTATCGTTCGCGCGGCGGCGAGCGGGTCGGGGCGCGGCGCGCTGAAGATCGTCATCCCGGCGCGTTCGGGCACGGTCCGCTGGCCCAGTTCACGGATTGCGGGTGCGCGGCCGGCCGCCCCTGCGGCCGCGGCCGCGCAGCGCGACGTTATCTCCTCCGCCGCGACGCTCTCGAAGCCGGGCTGCGTGTGCGCGATGTAGATGTTCGGGGTAAGCCGCAGCGCGGGGCCTGACGGGATTTCAGCGGGGCGCTCGGCGAAGCCCGCGGCCTTACCGGATCTGACGAAGCCGCCGAGCTTGACCGTCTGCTTAATCGCATTTTTGGCCGCTGTGTCGAATTTTTCGGGCTTCTCGAAGCGGCGAAAGTTGGCGGATTTGACCGGCCCCGTCGAGCGCGGGTTGCGCCCGTGCGCGGGGGCTTTGGGACTGTCGCGTCCGCGCCGGCGCTCGCCAGCGGCGCTCGAATCGCTTTTCGGCGGAGAAGGACGCCCGCGGCGGGAGTTAGGCGTGCGGCGCACCTACTTGGCGCGCGCCAGCCTGCGTGCGCGCCTCCTCATCGTGATGTCCCCAGGTCCATAGATTTCTTCAGCTTCCATGTTTCGCTGCCGGGATTTTCAAGGACCGGCTTCCAGGAGCCGGGTTTTCAAGCGCCGGATCGGGCCGCGGATGGTTCGGCCTGAAGAATATCAAACATAGCTGAAAAAAGGCGTTTGGCGGCGCAGCCGTTTTTAAACTCTGCCGCGGATGCATGAATGGTTAAGGTAGCGCGCATCCTCGCATCCGCGGTAATGAGTGAAGCAGGGCCGGCGGATATTCATGTAGAGCGCATTGTTTTTGCGATGAGGCTTTATGCCCGACGATCGTGAGATCGACACCGGCGGAAATCCGGGAGGCGGCGGTTTTTCGATCGGTCTCGGTCTGACCAACGACTGCAATTTATCCTGTGCGCACTGCTACCGCGACACGGATCGCATCGATCGTCTTACGCTCGATGAGGTTCGGAGGATTTGCGACAGCGTGCCGGTTCGCTCGGTAAACCTGGGGACCGGCGAGAACGGGCTGCATCCGGACTTTCGCGCGATCCTGCGCTATCTGCGCGATCGCGGTATCAGGACCGCGCTCACTTCGAACGGGTACAGCGCGGCGGTACTGAGCGATGAGGAGCTTGGATGGCTGGCCGACCTCGAATTCTCGCTCGATTTCGCAACCGAGGCGGAACAGGATTCCTGGCGCGGCGGCGGCAACTGGCGGCTGGTCGTCGAGCAAACCGCGCGGGCGCGGCAGCTGGGAGTTGCGGTCACGATCGTGGCCGTCATGATGCGAACCAACTATGAGAAGCTGGCCGACCTTGGCTCGCTTGTAATCAGCCTCGGCGCCAACTTCCGCGTAAATGTCTATCAGCCGGTCAAAACCGACGCGTTCTCGCTCAATTACGATCAGTTTTGGGCGGGGTTCCGGCGGCTGTTCGAGTCCTGCCCGCTCGCCGTCTGCAGCGAGCCGATCGTGCGCGCGCTCCTCGGATTTGAAGTTCCCGCGGCCGGCTGCGGGCGCACGACTATCCGGGTCACGCCAAAAGGCGAAGTGCTTCCTTGCGTGTACTGGAAGAAGCGTGTCCTGGGACTGGCCGAGCTGGAACGATTGGGCTCCGCGGTTATCGACTCGCCGGCCTTTCGGGAACTGGATTCGGTCCCGCGGTTCTGCCGCGATTGCCGTTTCGTTGAAGTTTGCCGCGGCGGCTGCGCCGGCCGCCGGCTGTTGCGCGGAGGATTGGAGATGCCCGACGAATTCTGCCCGTTCGTTAACGGAAAGCCGCTGCCCGATCTGGCGAGCCGCTCCGGAAGCCGTCGGCAGTTCTCCAAGAGTGCGAGCGCCTGCACCACCGTGTTCAGCGCGCAGGAGCAAAGCTGAGCCGACGGTCGAACTGAAGATCAGGGTCTTTCAGTCCCGCCTGGAACGCAAAACGAGACGAATGGTTCGTGTGTTGGATGTCGGATTCTCTCACGTCGAAATCTGACGAGGGGTTATCGCCAATGAAAAAAATCATCGTGAGCAGCGCCGGTGGAAATTTCGCGCCCAAGGACGCGCCCATTCCCGACCCGGGCCGCGGCTGCGCGAGAATCAAGGTTCAGGCCTGCGGCGTCTGCCATAGCGACGCTCTGACCAAGGACGGCTCGTTTCCGGGAATAATCTATCCTCGTGCTCCCGGCCACGAGATCGCCGGGGTCATCGATGCGCTCGGGCCGGATGCCGATCCATGGAAGATCGGCGACCGGGTCGGAGTCGGATGGCATGGCGGACACTGCGGGATATGCGAGTCATGCCGGCGCGGCGATTTCATAACCTGCGCGAAACTGCAGGTTCCGGGTATCAGTTACGACGGCGGCTATTCGGAGTATGTATCCGTGCCCGTCGTGGCGCTGGCCCGTATTCCCAACGCGCTGAGTCCGGAAGAGGCGGCGCCCCTGATGTGCGCAGGCATCACCACCTTCAACGCCCTGCGCCACAGCGGCGCGCGCCCCGGCGACCTTGTCGCAATCCAGGGCATCGGCGGCCTCGGCCATCTCGGAATCCAGTTCGCGAGCAAATCCGGTCTGGCCACGGTCGCGATCAGCAGAGGAGAAAAAAACAGGGAGCTCGCGCTGAAGCTGGGAGCGCGCGTGTATATCGACGCCAGGTCGCAGGACGTCGCCAAGGAATTGACCGCATTGGGCGGCGCGCGCGCGATTCTCGCGACCGCTCCCGACGGCAAAGCGATGGGAAGCCTGGTCGACGGACTCGGCGTCGATGGCACGTTGGTCACCATCGGCGTCAGTTTCGAGCCGATGTCGGTGTCGTCGTCGCAGCTCTTGATGGCGCGCAAGTCGATATTGGGCTGGCCGTCCGGGACTGCCAAAGATTCGGAGGACACCCTCAACTTCGCGGCGGCCAATGGGGTGCGCGCCATGATCGAAACCTTCCCGCTGGAGCGGGCCGCCGATGCCTACGAGCGCATGATGTCCGGCAAAGTGCGGTACCGGGCGGTTTTGCAGATGTGATGGCCGCGAGTTCCCCACGTTATAACGAATGCCATTGGCGAGTGCAGGTGCTCTATGCAGATGCTCAAAGACGTCCTGCAACAGGCGGAACATGACGGGGTTGCCGTCGGCCATTTTAATTTTTCGGACCTGACGGCTTTCAATGCGATCGCGGCAGCCGCCCGCGCATTGAATCTGCCGGTGATGGTTGGAGTATCCGAAGGCGAACGCGCATTCGTCGGCGTTCGTCAGGCGGCCGCGCTGGTGAAAACTGTCAGGGCGGAATACGGTCAGGCGATTTTCCTTAATGCAGACCATACTCATTCGCTAGCGAAGGCGGAAGAAGCGGCCAAAGCGGGATTCGACGAAATCATCTTCGACGGTTCCGCGCTGCCCTTCGAGCGGAATGTCGCCGAGACAAAACGCGCGGTCGAGGCGATCAAATCGCTCAACCCGGCGATCCTCGTCGAGGGCGAGATCGGATGGATCGGCGCCTCCTCGGAAATCCTCGAGAAGGCTCCCGAGGGAACGGGCGTGCTGACCACTCCCGAGGAAGCGCGGCACTTCGTCGATGCGACCGGCGTCGATGTGCTCGCGCCGGCGGTCGGCAATATGCACGGGCTGCTGGAGAGTATGGTCCACGGCGAGGCCGAGAAGCGTCTGGATATTCGGAGAATTGCGCAAATCAAAACCGCGACCGGCATCTTCATGACTCTGCATGGAGGTTCCGGAACCCGCGATCAGGATTTTCAGCAGGCAATCAAGGCAGGTATGACAATCGTCCACGTCAATACCGAATTGCGTCTCGCCTGGCGACGTAGTCTCGAGAACGCCTTGCAGGCTCATCCGCGAGACGTCGCACCCTATAAACTCCTGCCCGAAGTGGCTGCAGCCGTCGGCGGCGTAGTACAGAAGCGCTTGCGCCTGTTCAGTTCCACCGGCGACGAGCAGCCAGTATGAGGAGGACGTTGAAACGTGAATCCACTCCGGTTGCGAAGGGGGCGAGCGCGCGGATGCGCAATTTCGCAGGTTCGTGATTCCGGTGCCGAGCCATGCTGATCAGGTCAAAACTTCCTGCCGCCGGACCCGGAGTCGTGCTGACGATTTTGAGGATCGCCCTCGGCGCGCTCTTCGGGTCAACGTTCTTCGAAAACCTTGGGAAGGATTTATATACTCCCCAAGGTTATGCATCGCTGATTCACTCGTATATCAAGTACGGACACGCACCGGCGGTCTGGAAGGCGGTGATGGCATCTGCCGCAGCGCACGCGGCCGTGAGCGCGCCGCTGCAGGGAGTTCTCGAGTCGAGCCTCGCGATCTTACTGATAATAGGCCTCTTTACCCGGCCTGCCGCATTTGTAGCCTTCGCCTTTCTCACCGGGCTCTGGATGTCGGAGTGGGGACTCGGATGGATATGGGAACTGCTGATGCCGATGATCGTCGCGGCTTCGCTGGCTCTCGGACCTTCGGGTGAGTATCTGGCCGTCGATGCGGCATTGGCGAAGCGATGGCCGCGCCTTGTAATCTGGTAGGGCCGTGCGCGTCTCGGTGGTCATTCCCACTTACAACGAAGCCCAATCCATCGGCCGGGTTCTGGCCGACATTCCGCCAATGGTGGAGGAAGTGCTGGTCGTCGATAGCGATTCGAGCGACGGAACCGCCGCGCTCGCGCGCGAAAAGGGCGCCAGGGTTTTGCGGGAGCCGCGCCGCGGCTATGGGCGCGCATGTCTGACCGGGCTTGCCGCGGCGAACGCTCCGGACGTGGTCGTTTTTCTCGATGGAGATTACAGCGACCGGCCCGCCGAGATGCCGCTGCTCCTCGACCCGTTGCGTCGAGGCATCGCGGACATGGTAATCGGCTCGCGGCTCGCCGGTGAGCGAACGCCCGGTGCGCTGCCCTGGCATGCGGTCCTCGGTAATCGCCTTGCGGCGTGGCTGATCGCGCTTTTGAGCGGCGTGCATCTGACCGATCTCGGTCCTTTTCGCGCGGTGCGTTACGACGCGCTGATCGCGCTTGGACTGAAGGAGTCCACCTACGGATGGCCGGTTGAGATGATCGTAAAGGGCGCGCATCGAGGCCTTCGAATCGTCGAGGTGCCGGTCAGCTACCATCCCCGGATCGGCTCGTCGAAAATCAGCGGCACATTGCGGGGCAGCATCGGCGCGGCGTGGGGCATCTTGAGCGCCATCGTGAAGTATCGATTTTTCGACGGCACCTACGCGCGAGAGGAAACCGTTTGAAGCAAGCGCCGGGACTTGGCGGAGAGCGCGCGCTCGTCATAATGGCGAAGGCGGCCCGGCCGGGCCACGTGAAGACACGGCTCTCGGCCAGTTTGCCGGCAGACGACATCATGGACCTCTACAAGTGCCTGATTGAGGACACGCTGCTGCTCGCACGCTCGGTTACAACCGATGCGCTTGCGATTGTTTGCCCTGCCGCCGATGTGGCCGATCTGTCCGGATGGCTGCCCGAAGTGGAAATCGTCGCGCAGGAAGGCAACGGGTTGGCCGCCGGGCTGGCCTCTGCATTCCGGGTCTTTATCGGCCGCGGCTACCGGCACGTGGTCGCGCTCGACGGCGATAGCCCTCAGATCCCGGGTCAGACGCTGGAGCAGGCCTTCCGCCTCCTCGATAGCAGCGACGTCGTAGTCGGCCCGACTATCGATGGCGGATATTACCTTGTAGGCGCAGGCGCGTCCGAGGCCCGGCTCTTCGAGCAACATCGGCTCGGAACCGGTGGCGCCCTCGATTCGCTGATTGCAGCTGCCCGATCGCTAAATCTAAAGCTGGCGCGGACGGACACCGCCTACGACGTGGACGAGCCGGACGATCTGGTTCGACTTGCCGGTGAGCTGGCCCGGGATCCCTCCCGCGCGCCGCGGACGGCCCTCTGGCTGGCGCGCCGGAATATACGCGAGTGATGCAACAGCGGCGGGTCGCGCCGGCCTTGGTCTTCGGATGGGGTTTGGTGATTGCCACCTGCATGATGGCGCTCCCGTTTCTCCGCCGGCCGGAAAATCGCCATCTGTTTCTCACCTGCGTCGCGATCGCCGCGGGCGCATATATACGAACGCTCTTTTTGCTCGATCGGATTGGCTCGAGCAGCGGGCAAGCGCTGCTGCTGAGCCTCGCTCTGGCAGCGTTGTGGCGCGTGCCGCTTCTGCTCAGGCCCGCGACCCTCTCCAGCGACGTCTATCGCTACGTCTTCGACGGAAGAATCCAGCGGCTGGGTGACAACCCATACGTAGTCGTGCCTGCCGATCACCCGGAGCTGCATACGGACGAGACGCGGCTGATGAACCATCCCGGGCTGGCGACGCCCTATCCTCCTGGCGCCGAACTTTTTTTTCGCGCGGTGACGTCGATTGAAGAGTCGGCGCGGGCGATGAAATCGGCGGCGGCGATCTGTGACACGGCCACGGCCTGCGTGCTGCTGTTATGGCTGATCGATTCCGGCCGCAATCCCTGGTGGGTGCTCGGGTACGCTTGGAATCCGCTGGTCAGCCTGGAGGGCGCCGGCAACGGACACGTGGATCTGCTCGGTGCGCTATGCGTGGTGACGGCCGCGTTTTCGCTCTCGCGCGGCAGGCGCACGATTGCGGCGCTCGCCCTGGCGCTCGGCGTCGCGGTCAAGTTGCTGCCCGTGGTTCTGTTGCCGCTCTTCTGGCGTCGGATTGGTATTCGCGATGCGGCTGTGGCGCTGGCTCTGCTGGCGGCGCTCTATCTTCCGTTTCTCGAATCTGGCGCGCTGCCGGTGGGATCGCTGGGCGTGTATCTGGCGCAATGGCACGTCAACGGGCCGCTCTATCGCGCGCTACATCATATTTTTCCGGGACCCGCGCTTGTGATGCTGCCGGTTGCTTGCGGCTTCGCAGTGGCCGTGTGGGCGCGCCGGCATTGGGCGATAGATTCTCCGGCGGCGTGGGCATGGCCGGTCGCGATAGCGCTGTTGTTCGCTCCGGCCGTGTTCCCGTGGTATCTGCTGTGGCTGACTCCGTTTCTCTTCGTTCCATCGACGCTGCCGCTCGCGGTCTGGAGCGTCAGCGTCCTGGTTACCTATTCCTCGCTCTCCGTGTGGGCGGCAGGCGCGATTGAATATGGCGCAGTGGCGATCGCAGCCGGCCTGACGATCTTCGGGCGATCCCAACAAGGTATCGTTCCGCGCGGCTTCTCCGGTCAGCGGAAACAATAAAATGCGGGACATTGTTTAGTAACATTCATAGAGAAGATAATCACCGGAATCGATCGGAAATTGATCGGTGGGATTCGGCCACCGGGGAGGGAACGTTCGTGACGCACTTGGGCTGGCTCGATCTTATCCGCCTTCTCCTCTTCGGCATGTTGCCGATTCTGCCCGCGGCCGCCGGCGCGCAGCAGCTGCCGCCGCTCGCCGAACAGATGGCCAAGACCTACGGACTCGATTCGTTCGGGCAAGTCGAGGGAATCCGCTATACCTTCAACCTGGACCTGCCCGGCCTCACACGTTCCGAGACGTGGGAATGGGATACAAAAACCAACACGGTTACCTACGAAGGAAAGGATAAGGACGGCAAACCCGTGAAGGCGATCTATCAGCGCTCGCAACTGAGCAGTCAGAGCGACGCCGTAAGGAAGACCATCGATCCGGCCTTCGTCAACGATCAGTACTGGTTGCTTTTCCCGTTTCACGTCGCATGGGACGGCGCGAAGGTGACCGATGAGGGTATGCAGCAACTACCTTTGGGGGGTGGTTCGGCAGAACTAATCAGGGTCAAATACCGCTCGGATAGCGGCTACACGCCCGGCGACACCTGGGATCTCTATGTCGGCCCGGACAAGCGCGTCAGGCAAATGTTCTACCATCGGGGCGGATCGACGAAACCCGCCGCCGTGATCGTAACGTGGGCGGGCTACAAGAAGGCCGGCCCGCTGCTTTTTTCGACCTATCATCGCGGGACAGCCGACGGAAAGCCGGTGCGGCTTACCTTTTCCGATGTGTCGGTCAAGGTGGTTGGATCGGATACTTGGATAAAAGCGCAATAGCCATCGAGCGCTTCGGACGGCCCGGCGTGCGATGGTGCACGGTGGAAGTTCGCTTACTCTCGGCGGGTCACGCCTCATCAACTATTGGCGCCTACTTGGCGCGCGCCATGTACTCGCGCGTCTCGGTGTTGATCGTGATCGTCTCGCCTTCCTGGACGAAGTGCGGCACCTGCACCACCAGCCCGGTCTCCATCGTGGCCGGCTTGAGCGTATTGGTCACCGCCGCACTCCTCATCCCGGGGTCCGTCTGCGCAACTTTCAGATTGACGGTCTTGGGCAGCGAGACGTTGAGCGGTGTGGTCTCATGAAATTCGACTTCGACCTTCAGATTGGGCATGAGAAAACCGACCACGTCTTCGATCAGCTCCTTGGGGATCGTTATCTGGTCGTAGGTCTCGGTGTTCATGAAATGGAAATCGTCGCCCTCCTGGTAGAGGAACTCCATTTCGACCTGATTCAGGATGATTCGCTCGACGCGATCTTCAGAGCGGAAACGGTTTTCGGTCTGGGTTCCGGTTTTGACGTTGCGCAGCTTGGTCTGGACCATCCCGCGCCAGTTGCCCGGCGTGATGTGACTTATCGCCATCACCCGCCAGAGCCCGTTGTTATACTCCAGGATCATCCCAGGGCGTAGTTGCGTCGCCTGAATCAGCATCGTCGGTGCACTCGCGAAGTATCGATTGGTTGGAAAAGTCTTGGTCGAACCCGGAATTTTAACGGAATAGCGCCCGACGCGGCAAGTAAGGCCTGTTCCGGCTACCGGGCCGCCGGCGCGCTCATCGAGCCGCAGCGCCAGAGCCTGCTTAGCGCCCGTCGGGGCCCATCGGATGGGCGGTATTGCCGTACGGATTGATCGGCGCCGCATACGGATTGACGGCGTAGGGAGCCACGCCATATGGGACTGCACCATATGGAACCGCGCCGTACGGGCTTACCGGAACGGTCGTGATTCCGTGGGGGCCGATATTAATACCGTAAGACGGGCTCGCGCCGAAGGGCGTCCCGTATGGCATGCCATATGGACTGCCGTAAACACCTCCGTACGGTTCCATCCCGTAGGGATTCATGCCGAACGGACTATAGGGGCTCGCCCCATAAGGCGCGACCACGATCGGCGGCGCCGACGCCAGCGCTGGCGGCATCGTGATGGACGATTCCACGTACTGGTTGCCCCTGCCGAACGCGCGGATCGTCGCCGTCCCGCCGCTCATCATGAAGTTCGTCGAGAAATTGTTGACGGTGCCGTGGCCGACCGGGATTCGCGTGGCGAGCCGCCCATCGACATAGATTCCCGCGCGCCGCACTCCCTTGCCCACGATCTGCCCTACCACCTGGTAGGAACGCGATAGCGAATTTACCGGGTTGACAGCCTCGATGTTGATCTGGATGTTGCCCATCGGCGCGCCGATTCCGCCGCCAAGGCCTCCAATCGGTCCGCCGACGATCCCGCCGCTGGGTCCCGCGCTGCCAACGCCCTCATCCGCACCCGGGGCCGATTCTTCAAGGTCGCCTCCCGAATCGAGTCCCGTGGACGGCGCGTTCGCGCTCGGAATCTCGGCCGTGTTGGTTCCGGCGGTGGAACCGGTGCCGCGGTCAACGTCGACTCCCGACTCTCTGCCCGTGCTTGCCATGGCGTTCGAATCCTCGCCATACACCGACGCGGTCGCCATACGCCCGGCCTGATCGAGGACGCGTAGGTTGGTCGCAATGTCGGCGTCGCGCAGCTTTAGGCTGAATTCGACCTTCTGGCGGCCGAGCACGCGGCCTACGTCTATCGGCTTGACCATCTGCTCGCCCTCGTAAATCCCAGCCGAGCTGAGCGCCGAGCCTTCGAGGTAACCCTGAACCTGCGTGACGTTGCCGACGACCCGGCGCGACTCGATCCTGATCGTCGGTCCGCCGCTATCCGCGGCTCCGGATGCGGCCGGGCTCTCCGCCCCCGCGCCGGCCGCGGCGGCGGGGGGCGGCGGTATCGCGGCGCCTCCGGGAGCGGTAACACCCGGAGCGGAAGTGCCCGCACTCGCCTCCCCGCTCGACGCGCCCGGCGGGGCGGCCGCCGGCACAGCCGATGCCGCCGTGGGCGGAACGCTCTTTTCGATCGCGGCCAGTTGATTCTTCAACGCGTCCCATCGATCCGCCTTGAGCGCGCCACGATGGGTCTTGAGCGCGGCGTCAACCGATGCCGCGTCGGCGTCGAGCGAGGCCGTGGTGCGCCGCGCACTGGCGGTATCGCGCGCGCCTAGCGCCTGGCTTAACGTTTGCGCGTCGCCCGCAAAGCTCGCTACAGGGCCCACCATCGCCTTGGCGTCCGGGCTCGTCTTCCCATCGGCGTCGGGCGCGTTCAGCGAATTCAGCAGTGCGAAAGCCTGGTTGCTCAGCTCGGCGGATGCCGCCGCGGCGTCGCCGGCGGCGCGCGCCGCGGGAGCGATCGCCCACAGCGCCGCGAGCAGCAGAGCGGCGCCAAGCGCCGCTTCGCATCCGCGCGGCCGGCGCGCCGGCCGTGCTCCGGGCGCCGGCGCGTCTGACTGCGGGACCGTCGAAGTCTTCCGCGAAGTCATAGGCGAAGTCATGGGCGAAATCATCCGCGAAGTCACCCGTCTCACCGACCAGTATACGAAATCTCCGGTGATGATAGAATTGCAATCGTTGGAGCCGATTTAGGCTGTATCGTCAGGAGTCGAACCTAAAAGGTGAACTACACAAGCCTCACGAACCCCGTGGAGGCCCGGCAGCCGGGCGGCGGCGGCCTCGAAGCCGGCTATCGCGCGCTCACCGAGACTGCCGGCGTGCGGCTTTGCGCCGAGCGCCTGGTTATACGGATGAGCGGCGACGACCGCGCGTCTTTCCTGCACGGGATGTGCAGCAACGATATCAACGGGCTCAAACCGGGCTATCTTGTTCCGGCGCTGTTCCTGACCGAACGCGCCCATCTGATTGGCGAAGCGAACGTATGGGCCGTGGCCGACGCACTGCTGCTCGAAATGGATCGCGCGCTGTGGCCGGCCGTGCGCGCTCAGCTCGAACGCTTCCTGGTCGCGGACGACGTCGAACTGGAAGAGGGCGGCGACGCTTTCGATTATCGCGTAATCCAGATTGACGGGCCGCGCGCCGCGGCAGCGGTTGCGGCGGCCTTCGGCGAGCCCGCGGCACGGCCGGGCGCGTGGCGATTCGGCGCGGCCGAAGATGGTGCGACAGAGGGCGCGCTGGTTGCGCAGCTAACGCGATGGAACGCGCCGGCCTTCACCATCCTCGCCGGCCGCGAGAGCGCGCCAGCGATCGTCGCGCGGCTGACCGCGGGCGGAGAAATCCGTGAGGTCGATATCGCCGCCGCCGAAATCGTGCGCGTCGAGAGCGGCACGGCGCGGGTCGGCGTCGACGTCAACGACAGGACGATCGCGCTCGAGGCGCGGATGCAGCCGGCGATCTCGTTCAGCAAGGGATGCTATGTCGGGCAGGAAACGGTCGAGCGCGCGACTGCCCGCGGCGCGCTGAAGCGCCGCCTCATGGGACTCAGGATCGGCGGCGCACGCGTTCCCGCCGCCGGCGCTCGCTTGATGCTTCAGGGCAAGGAGGTCGGCCAGCTCACGAGCCCGGTACGCTCGCCGCGGCTGGGCGTGCTCGCGCTTGCCGTGCTGCATCACAGCGCCTGGGAGCCGGGGACGGGGGTGACGCTCGATGATGCGGAGGGCCAGGTTCGAGCCGAAATCAGCGAGCTGCCGTTTGCCGCGCACAATTGACGCGCCGGCTCATTGAAGAAATGCGCGCGATGCTTTAAAAAAAGTTGAGGCCGCGCGCGAGTTGGGTGGATGCGGTAGTCGCCAGCCGATCGATCCGCGCCCTGGACGAAAGTTTCGCGGCCGGATCGGCGGCCGCCAGCCGCGGCCACGAAAAATATCACGGGAGTTATCGAACGATGGCTAACCAGTTGGGCAAGCGTTACATGTGTGAAAAGTGCGGCACCGAGGTGCTCTGCAACAAGCCGGGCACCGGCGCGATCGAGTGCTGCGATGCCGAAATGAAGATCAAGGAAGCCAAGGCGCTTCCGTCCTCGGACTAGGCAAGACTCCGATCGAGGTTTTTAAAGTGTGTAGCGCGCGCGACGGCGCCCCCTCGAGCGCGGCGTCGCGCGCGAAGCTTTTGCGCTTTATACCCTGATGGCCTTCAAGGCTGACCTGGTTCTGCATGAAGGGACGATCCTGGGCTATCCGGCCAGCGATTCGATAGCGATCGCGGCTGGTGCGATCCTCGCCCTCGGGCCGTATAGCGAGCTCAAGTCGCTGGTCGGCCCGCGCACTCATCTGATTCGGCTCGCCGGTCGCGTCGTCGCGCCCGGCTTCATCGACTCGCACATCCATTTTCTCGAGGCCGCCTCGGCGGCGTCGGGCCTCAGCCTCTGGCGCTGCCGACAACTCGAAGATCTTATGGCGGAACTGCGGGTGGCCGCAGGCAAGACGCCGCCCGGCAACTGGCTCCGCGCTTTCGGCTGCGACGAGGCGCTGCTCGCCGAACGGCGCGGACCCACGCGGGCCGAACTCGACGCCGCGGTGCCCAAGAATCCGCTGCGCCTGCGCCATCAGACGCTCCATGCCTCGTGGCTCAATTCGCGCGCGATCGCCGCGCTCGGCCTCGAAGCACCCGACTTCAAGCCGCCCGAGGGCGCGGTTCTGATGCGCGATGCGACGGGTCGGCTTAGCGGCCTGGTGGCCGGGATGGAAACCTATTTCTCGCGGCGGCTTCCGCGCGTGACACCGGCCGAGCTCGAGGCGCGCGCGCGCCTGTTCAGCCGCGAACTCGCCGCAGCCGGCGTGACCGCGTTTACCGACGCGACCGTGCGCAACGGGCCGGAGGACATCGCGGCGATGGCGCGGATGGTCAACGGGCGGGCGGTGGCGCAACACGTCGCGATGATGCTCGGCGCGCCCTACCTGAACGCGCTCAAAGAGGCAGTGCGCGCCGCGCAGCCCGCCGGGATTACCCTGGTCGCGGTCAAGTTCGTCGAAAGTCCGCGGACCGACTATCGCCCGATCGCACGATGGGTCGCGCGGGCGCGCGACGCCGGCCTCGATTCGGCCTTCCATTGCACCGAGGTCGAAGAACTCGAACTTGCGCTGAACTCGCTCGAGACGGCCGTGCGCGGGGCCCCGCCGGCGCCCGACGGCGGTCCCGTTTTTCGAATCGAACATGGCGGCGTGATCACGCCCGACCATCTCGAACGCCTCAAGGCGCTGGGCGCATGGGTGGTCACCAATCCGGGCTTCGCCTACTACCGCGGCGCAAAGTACGTGACCGAGCCGGGGCTGCTGCCCTATCTCTATCGCGCGCGCAGCTTGCTGGAGGGCGGGATCGAGCTTGCCGCCGCCACCGACGCGCCGGTCACCCCCGCCCGTCCGCTCGCCGCGATCGGCGCCGCTGCGATGCGCTATTCGCTCGAGGGCTACGAGATCGGCCTTAACGAACGAATTCCGCTCGACCAGGGTTTCAGGCTTTTCACCACGCAGGCGGCGCGCCTCGCGCGGCTCAACGCAGGGGCGATCGAGCCCGGCCGTCTCGCCGACCTGATCGTGCTGCCGCGCGATCCGATGGCGCTCAAGCCGGCCGACTTGATGAACCTGCCGGTCGATATCACGATCATCGGAGGACGCGTGGTTTTCGAGCGCGGGCGGCCCGAGGTCGCGGCCAGCCCCGGCGCCGACCTGTTTTCGAGCTGAGGGCGCCAAACCGCAAGCTCCGTCGCCGCCATGGCGCACGCATCACAGACGATCCGTTCATCGCCGCCCTCGCCGGGCTTCAGCACGATCCGCTTTGCCAAGCGCGGCGGGATCGCATGGATAACGCTCAACCGCCCGCGCCAGCTCAACGCCTACAACGTCGCGATGCGCGACGATCTGTTCACGGCGCTCAGCGCCGTCCATGACGATTCCGAGGTGCGCGCGATGGTGCTCGCGGGCGCGGGCTCCGCATTTTCCACCGGCGGCGACGTGAGCGAATTCGGCACCGCGCCTTCGCCGACGACTGCGCGGTGGGTCCGCTTTCGGCGCGACGTATGGGGCCGGCTGCGCGCCCTCCCGGTTCCGACGGTCGCCGCGGTTCATGGCTATGCCGTCGGCGGAGGTCTCGAGATGGTCCTGCTCTGCGATATGGCGGTCGCGGCCGACGACGCGTCGTTCTGCCTGCCGGAGACGGCGCTGGGCATGATCCCCGGAGTGGCGGGAACGCAGACCGCGGCGCGGCGCCTCGGCCTGGGCCGCGCCCTTGATCTCTGCCTGACGGGCCGCTGGATTGACGCGAAGCAGGCTTTAGCAATAGGTTTGGTCGCCGAAGTAGTGCCTGCGGCGAGCCTGGTTCGCGCAGCAGGCGCGCTGGCCCGCCGGCTCAGCCACCTGCCGCGCGAGCGCGTCGCGATGGCGAAGCTGGCGGTCTGGGGCGGCCTGGATCTGCCGCTCGGCGAGGCGCTTGCGATGGAGCGCCGGCTCGCCCGCCGGCTCGAAAATTTTGCGCTCGATAGGCGAGCGTCGGCGGCCGCTGCCCCGAGGAGGGCGCGCCGCCCTGGAGGAAACGGAGTACCGTGAACACCGTCAGTTTCATCAGCATCCCCGGTTCGATCGCTCCCGACCAGGAAATCCTGGTCTTCGGCGATCGCAGGCTGAACTACGCGCATCTCAACGACCTGGTGGGACGCCTCAGTTCGGTTTACAAAACGCTCGGGCTCAAGCCTCGCGACGTAATCGCCGCCCTCGATACCAACTCCGACCATTACATCGCCGGCTACTACGCCGCCGCCAAGGCCGGTCTGACCTGGCTCCCGCTCAACTACCGCGCCAAGGACGCCGAGCTGGAATACATGATCAATACCGCCGGCGCCAAGGTGCTGCTCGCCGGCGATCGTTACCTCGATCTCGTCGGCCGCGTCGGGCCCAAGCTCAAGACCGCCAAAGTGGTCGCCTGGGGCGACGGCAAAGCCGGGATGCCGCGGGTTACCGATCTGGTCAAGGCGGCCGAGCCCGACGAAATCGAGTTCGAGGTCGAGGACGAGGACGTCTCGGTGCTGATGTACACCAGCGGCACGACCTCGCTGCCCAAGGGCGTGATGCTGCGTTTTCGCGATTTCGCCGCGTACGTCACGGCCAATGTCGAGATGGCCGACGGCAGCGATCGCGGCGTCGCGCTGGTCTGCGTGCCCTTCTACCACATCGCCGGAACCACCGCGATGATGACCAATATGTGGACGGGCCGGCGGATGGTCATAATGCCGCAGTTCGAGCCGAGGACCTGGCTGCAGCTGGTCGAACGCGAAAAGGTCACCCACGCTTTCGTCGTGCCTACAATGATGAAGCAGTTGCTCGACGAGCCGTCCTTCGCCAGGACCGATTTCTCGAGCCTCACCAATCTCGCCTATGGGGGTGCGGCGATGCCGATCCAGACCATCCGGCGCGCGATCGAAGCCTTCCCCAAGACTGTCGGCTTCGTCAACGCCTACGGCCAGACCGAAACCACCTCCTCGCTGACCGTGCTCGGCCCCGATGACCATCGTATCGACGGCGACGCCAGGACCGTCGAACTCAAACTCAAGCGGCTCAACTCGATCGGCCGTCCGTTGCCCGACGTCGAGGTCGCCGTCCGCGACGACGACGGCAAGCTCCTGGGCGCGGGCGCGGTCGGCGAAATCCTGATCCGCACTCCGCGTATCATGAAGGGCTACGCCGGACGCGAGGACGATTCCCGCCTGCCCGAAGGATGGCGCGCGACCGGCGACCTCGGATGGGTTGACGAAGAGGGTTACGTGTTCTTCGCCGGGCGCAAGGACGACATGATCATCCGCGGCGGAGAAAATATCGCGCCCGCCGAAATCGAGACCGTCCTGATGAGCCATCCGGGAATCGACGAGGCGGCGGTTATCGGCGTGCCCTCGGTCGAATGGGGACAGACGATCAAAGCCTTCGTCGTCCCGCGTTCCGGGCAGAACGTCACCGCAGCCGAAGTCACCGAGTTCTGCCGCACGCGGCTTGCGAGCTTCAAGCGGCCCGAGGCGATCGAGTTTATCGACGCGCTGCCCAAGAATCCGCTCGGCAAGATCCTGCGCAAGGAGCTGCGTGACAAGGGCGATACGCCGAAGCCCTGAACGCGTGCGTCCGGCGCGAGCTATGCCGGGCCGGGTGGAAGTCGCGCGCGCGAGCGGATGCGTCACCGCGACGCTGGTGCGGCCGGGCGCGCACAATCGGCTCGATGTCGCGATGGCGCTCAGGCTGATCGAGCTTGCCGAAGAGGTCGAAGACGACGCCGACGCGCTGATCCTCGTAATTCGCGGCGCCGGCGGCAGCTTCTGCTCCGGCTTCGACGACGCGATCTATTCAGACGCGCCGGGCGTGGTCGAATCGATCTCCGTACTCTCCAAGCCGACGCTCGCGATCATCGAAAGCGTCGCCGCCGATGAGGGGCTGGAACTGGCGCTTGCCGCCGACCTTCGGGTCGCCGCGCGCTCGGCGCGGTTCACGATGGGCCAGCTTAAGCGCGGGCGGATGCCGAGCTTTGGCGGTACCCAGCGCCTCCCGCGGCTTATCGGCGCCGCCCACGCGCTCCGCATGCTCTTGACCGGTGCGGCGATCGACGGCGCCGAGGCGACACGTCTGGGGCTCGCAACCTATGTCGCGCCGGAGGCGGGACGTGCCGCACTGAATCGCGTCGCGGACGAAGTCGTGAAGGCGGTCCGAAGCCGCGGCCCCATTGCCGCGCGGCTTGCCAAAGAGGCCGTGCGCAAGGGATGCGACATGACTCTGGATCAGGGTATAAGGCTTGAAGAGGATCTATACGCCTTGCTACAAACCACAGCCGACCGCGCCGAGGGCGTCCGGGCCTTCCTGGAAAAGCGCAAGCCGCTCTTTCGGGGCGCCTGACGCGGCGCGCGGCTAACCACATCAAACTTAACGGAGCGACCAACAACGATGGCCAATCAGCTTGGGAAAGTTTACATCTGCGCAAAGTGCGGCTCGCAAGTGATCGTCACCAAGGGCGGCACCGGCGCGCTCAAATGCTGCGGCGCTCCGATGGAACAGAAGAAATAGGCAAAGCGGCCCAGGCCGAGGCCGCAACGCGTCGCCCCACTTCACGCCGCGCGTGGTGCCGGGTGCGGGCGCCCTTGCGGACGGACGCCAGGAGAGGTCGAACTGAAGCGAAACTGAAGTGAAGATCACGCTCAGCTTCGACAACGGCCCCGAGCCGGGAGTGACCGATCACGTCCTCGACGTGCTCGGCAGCGAAGGTGTGCGCTCAACCTTCTTTGTGATCGGTCGGAAGCTCGCGGACCCCGAGCGCCGCGCGCTTGCCGAGCGCGCCCGGGCCGAGGGTCATTGGATCGGCAATCACAGCCTGACCCATAGCAAGCCATTAGGCCGGCGCGAGGATCGCGACGGCGCCGAGGAGGAAATCGGCCGCGCGCAGCGGATGCTCGACGCGCTCGCCCATCCGGACCGCCTCTTCCGCCCCTTCGGCGGCGGCGCGCTCGACTCCGGCCTGCTCAACCGCAAGGTGGTGGACTATCTGTGCACAGGTGGCTTTACCTGCGTGTTATGGAACTGCGTGCCGCGCGACTGGGAGGATCCCGCAGGATGGGTCGAGCAAGCGCTCAATCAATGCCGTGCGATTCCGTGGAGCCTGGTCGTGCTGCATGACCTTCCGACCGGCGCGATGTCGAACCTCGGGCGTTTTATCGCCGACCTCCGCAGCGCCGGCGCGGAGATCGCGCAGGAGTTTCCACCGGGCTGTGTGCCGATCCTGCGCGGCCGCGTGATGTTTCCGGTCGATCGCTACATGGCGGCCTAGCCGGCAGTACTTGGCCGCATAAGCCGGGCGAGTGGTTTCCAGAAGCACAGAAAATCATCTCCAGGGGGAGGCCTTGATCGCATGGTCGGCGCAATCGTCATCGGACTTATCGCGGGATGGCTTGCCGGGAAAATTGTGCGCGGGCAGGGCTACGGCATGCTCGCCGACATCCTGCTCGGCCTCGTCGGCGCGGTCATCGGCAGCCGTATCTTCGACGTCTTCGATATCCGGGTTTACAGCGGAGTGGGGCATCTCGCGATGGCGACGGTGGGCGCAGTCGTGCTAGTCGGGATCGTCCACCTGATTCACAACCCCTCGGCGCTGCACTAGCTGACGCAGGACAGCGGTTTCGTAGAGGTCAGCAATGGCCGCTGCGGCGCGGCTCTCGAATAACCAGCTTCAGTCGAAGACTTTTCTTTTGCTCACCCGATGGTCACCAGGAGCATCGCGTGCTGAGAAATCATTTTTTCCGTAACGATGCTTCAGCCATCGGACGCGGACCGCAGCCCAGGGGGCGCTACGTTACGACGGATTGCGGCTCCAACGAAGTGCTCGGTGAGCTTTCCCACAGTCAGTCCCTGAACGATGATTGAAAAGATTACGACGGCATAAGTCATTGCAACGATCGCGTTCCTTTCGTTCATAGCTGGTAGTGAAAGTGCCAATGCGACCGAGATTCCACCACGCAAGCCGCCCCAAGTGAGAATCGGGATAGTCCCCGGCGCGGTGGGCCGGAACAAGGAGAGCGCGGCGACCACACCAGCCACACTGATCCACCGTGCCAGGAGCGTGATCGGTATCGCGGCAAGGCCAGCGATCATGAATCCCCAGTTGAAGGGGATGATCAGCACTTCGAGCCCAATCAGGACGAACAGAACGGCATTCAGGATCTCGTCGATAAGTTCCCAGAACGTGTCGACGTGCTCCCTGGTCTCTGGCGACATCGCGAACGCGCGTCCCTGGTTGCCGATCAGCAACCCAGCGGCCACTACGGCTATTGGCGCCGACAGCGGAATCGGAACTGCCTCGGCCAGGGCGTAGACGCCCATCGCCAGTGCGAGAGTCACAAGAATTTCGACTTGGTAGTGATCGATTCGCTTAAGCATCAGGTAGGCGAAGTACCCTGCGCAAAGCCCTAACAGCAAGCCACCTGCTGCTTCTTCAGCGAACAAAAGCGCGATCGCGATTCCCGAGATCCGTGATTCACCGGTTGCGAGCTGAAGAATGATCAAAAAAACTACCACCCCGATCCCATCATTGAACAGCGACTCGCCGGAAATCTGAGTCTCCAGGCTCTTTGGGGCTCGCGCATTCTTCATTATTCCGATAACAGCGATTGGGTCCGTGGGTGAAATCAGCGCGCCAAACAAGAACGCGGAGGTAAGACTCATGTGAATTCTAACGAGACTCACCATCAACCACGTCGCCACCCCCACTAGCGCGGTGGAAAATACGACACTCACAGTGGCCAGCAGAACGACGGCGGCCTTTTCGCGACTCAGATCGTTGAGGTCTAGATGCTGTGCTCCCGCAAATAAAAGAAAGGCGAGCATCCCGTGAAGCAGCGCCCGGTTGAAGTCGATTCCGTGCAGCACCTGGGCCGCCTGCTCTCTTCCATCGGCGATCCCGAGCCATCCGCTGATCAACAACGCCAGCGACAGCGCCAGTGCAATCGCCATAACGCCAATCTTCGCTGGCATACGAATGTACTGGTAATTCACATAGCTAAAGACCGCCGAGAGGGTTATGAGCACAGTGGCGATCTGAAAAAGGTCCATCATTGGTTTAAAGCTCGATCTGCGTGCGGGACAAAACGTGTGGATGAACTTTCACTGATATCCGCGCCCGAAAAGTCGCGTCCCGGTGAGGACGTATTGACGGTCGTGGCTGAAAACCCAACGACGATCGCGCCGAACTTGCCATAGAGCGGTCGGTATAGGGCAGTGTTGCAGACAAGCAACTGCAGTCCTAGACTTTTCTCATCGACATCTGTTGCCGGCGGCAACGAAAAGATAACAGAAAGCTGATCCTTGACGTCTGGGCTCGTCTGGGCCCGTGCTTTCTCCGCTGGACGCTCGTGAGCGCTGGCTATTGGAAGGCTTCAGAGACGCGACTGTTTTCCACCTTAGGTTCCCGTGTTCTTTGGTACAAAGTTTAACTCAAGCCTGAATGATTTCGCAGGCGAGAAAATGTTCGATTGACGGAAACTAACCACTTCGATCTACCTCGCCTGTTTGCTCCGCACCGAAGTATGCCTCGGCAAATTAAGTGAGTCGCGAAGAATTATACGGAGGATGAGATGCTCGAGATTCTTTCCGATTTTCCCGACAATGTGGTCGCCGCGGCGGCCCGCGGCATTGTAACCCGACGCGATTACGAGGACATCCTCGTGCCACGCGTCGAGCTAACGCTCGAGCAACATCCGACAATCCGCTGCTACTAGGAGCTGGGATCGCAATTCTCGGGAATGGAAGCTGGCGCGATGTGGGAAGACTTCAAAATCGGGGTCGAACATCTTTCGCGATGGGAGCGCGTCGCCGTCGTGACTGACGCCGAGTGGATCAGACATGCGGTCAACGTTTTCCGCTTGCTGATGCCGGGCGAGGTCCGCGTGTTTGCCACCTCCAACGCGTCAGCTGCCCGCGAATGGATCACGGCAGCGCACGCATAGTCAGATTCCGACTCCCTGCGTGGGCGATGAGGTGAGCGTTGCGCAAGAGCCGCCACGCTCGTGCGGATCGTTATCTCCCATCGTGGGGAAGATACAACACGCTGATCGGTCCCTGCCTGGGAACGCTCGTACCGGTGTCTCCAACGGTCGCCTCGTAGGCGCAGCCGGATGCGTCTTTGCCAAAATTGGTGACGCTCGTCTGCAGCGCTCCGACCTCCGTATTCAGCGTTGCGACCGACGTGGTTATAGTCGCAACTTCCGAAGTCGGCGTCGCAACCTCGCTAATCACGGTCGCTACGTAGCCTGGATCGAGCCTTGGCTCAGCGCACGCGCGGCATCACTTCCTTCGCAAACAGTTCCATCGAGCGGCGCGCCTTGTGCGCCGGCATCCCCGGCAGCTGCATCCACATCACCAGGTGCGTCACGCGGCCCGCCTTTTCGTAGTTTTTCAGGTCCTGCACCACGTCGTCGGGAGTTCCAACCGCGAGCGGCGCCTGAAAGAAGCTGAGCCCGGGCGTATTGCGCATCTTGCCCGGAGGGGGGACTGAGGATTGCGAGAAGACCGCCTCGCTCCACGGCAAATCGTTGGCTTCCTTAAAGCGGCGATCGTACGCGGTCATCATGTAGTAGAGATGCTCCTCGGCGTCGTCCCACGCCTGCTTGCGCGTCTCGGCGACATAGACCGCACGCAGTTGCGCGATGTAGTGGCTCCCCACGTCGTGGCTGTGAGCGCGCAGGCCGGCGTCGTACATCTGCTGAAGGTCCACTCCGCCGCTGCCGGCCAGGTGATAGCCCGTCCGGGCCACGCGCGCGACCGACTTCTCGGCCATCGCCGCAATCCAAATCGGCGGAAAGGGCTTCTGCACCGGCTTGGGTGTGAGGTTCACGTTTTTCATCTGGTAGTACTTGCCTTCAAAGGAAAAATTCTCTTCGGTGAAGCATCGCCGGATCAGCTCCACACCTTCCTCGACCCGTCCGCCGCGCTCCTTGCGCGGGACGCGGAAGCTGTCGAACTCGCTCACTACGTAGCCCTGGCCGACGCCGAGGTCGAGCCGGCCTTTAGACAGGATATCGACCGTCGCGGCGTCCTCGGCGACGCGGACCGGATGATGAAAGGGCAGGATAATGATGAAAGTTCCCAGGCGGATGCGGCGCGTGCGCTGGGCGACGGCGGCGAGGATCGGCAGGAGCGACGGCGACCAGGCATCGTCGTAGAAATGATGCTCAGTGGTCCAGACGTGATCGTAGCCAAGCTCTTCGGCGAGAACGGCTTCCTCGAGATGTTCATCGTAAACCTCGGTTATCGGCCGGTTCCATTGGAGCGGATTTCTGAAGGGCAGAAGGATTCCGAAGTCCATGGGCAAAGTCTCCTTGTTCCCGATATGGCGCCCGGTTGCCGGGTGCGGCTTTCGCCCTTATGCCACAGGCGATGCGCCGGTGAAATGTCCGCCGGCAAATCTCTGGACAAATCTCTGCGCAGATCTCCGGCGGACAAGCTCGGGCGAGGCAAGTCTCAAACCGCGTTGAAACCCTCGCGGCTGAAGAGCACCCGCGCCGCGCCGAGGCGCGCGCGCATCGCCGCCATCAGCTCGCGCTCGGCGCCCGGCTGGAACCATCGCTCGTAGCCGAGCCGCGCGTACAACTCGCCGATCATCAGCGCGCGCGAGCGCCGGCCGCCGGAACCGTCGCCGTCGAAGTAGGTATCGACCACGACGCGGTCGGCTGCGGCGTCGGCAAGCTCGGCCAGGCGCTCGGGATTATTCGGCATCATCGGCGCCACCGCCAGCTGGACGAATACGCCGGCCGCGCGCAGCCGGCGTGCGGCCGCAAGCCGCCGCGCGATCGAAGGCGAGGTCGGCGTCAGCGCCTGGCGCACTCGGTCGTCGTCGGTCTCGACGGTTATCGAAGCGATGAGCCGCGGTCCTAGCCGCATCAGCAGGTCGAGGTCGCGTTCGATCATGGGGCTGCGCGTCTGCAGCAGCACGCGGCGCGGCGGACGTTTTGCGAAGAGCTCGAGCGCGCCGCGCGTGAGCCTCATCCGCCGTTCCATCCCCTGGTACGGATCGGTCGCGCTCGACATGAAGACGGCGGCGCGATCGAGCTTGCCGGATTTTTCCAGCGCGCAAAGCTCGCGCCCCAGCAGTTCGAGCAGGTTGGACTTGGCGATCACCCACGAACCCCACGGGCCCGGCTCGGCCCGCGCCACCGGCAGCGCCCGCACGTAACAGAACGGGCATCCGCCGTTGTCGCCGAAGGCGCATCCGACGTACGGATTGAGCGAGTAGGCGAAGCCGTCGAGGAACCCGCCGGTCGGGGTCAGCGCGCGGGTCGCCGGCGCAGCCGAATAGTTGCGCAACCAGGCCTCCAATAGACTAGACGCAGAGCGCGCGGGCCTCGGGCTCTACCGATTTTCGCAGCCATTGACATAAGCCGAACCCGGGGGAAAGACTATTCTCATGCGAAGGCTAACGTTCTGTACAGTCATGGTCCTGGCGCTCGGGATGCCGGTGATGGCGCTTGCGCAGCAGGGCCCGTACAACGACAAGCAGAATCCCTACGAATATACCGACACCGAGGACGGCCAGTTGCTCAAGGTGGTCAGCTACTTCATCGCGCCCCTCGGCTATGCGCTGGAGTGGGGCGTGACGCGCCCGCTGCACTACCTCGCGACCAAGACGCCCCTTGCGCCGGCCATGAGCGGCGACACCGAATACAGCGAGATGTATAACCCCGGCCCGACCGCCCAGCCGATAGTACCGGCCCCGCCCGCCAATACCGCCTCGAGCGGCGAGAGCGCGGCGCCGCAGACCTATATCGAACGGACGCCGGTCGGCCCGGCAAAGGTACCTGCGCCGCTCGCACCGCTTACCTCGCCGTCCGAGCAGCCGGTGCTGCATTGATATTTGAGCTGTCGAAGGATTGCGAACGGCCGCGGAGGGGAAGCCTCCGCGGTCTTTTTTTTGGCCGCAAGGAGAGCCATCATGGCCGACAAAGTCGTCAAAACCGACGAGGAATGGCGGAAGATCCTCACTCCCGAGCAGTACGAGATCACGCAGAGAAAGGGCACCGAACGTGCCTTCACCGGCCAATACTGGGATTTCCATGACCAGGGCGTTTACCTCTGCATCTGCTGCGGCAACGAGCTGTTCAGCTCGGAGACCAAGTTCGACTCGGGATGCGGATGGCCTAGCTTTTATGCGCCCAAGGACGAGAGCAGGGTCGATAATTCGGTCGACAGGAGCTACGGGATGGTGCGCACGGAGGTCACGTGCAGCCGCTGCGGCGCGCATCTGGGGCACGTCTTCGACGACGGGCCGAATCCGACGGGGCTGCGCTACTGCATGAACTCGGCGTCGCTGAAGTTCGAAAAGAAGGCCGACTAGCCGACCTCGAAGGGACCTCAAACCGCTGGGTTTGGCCACGGCCGCGGCGATCAGCGGGTCACCAGACCCGCGGCGCGCGCCCATTGGTATTTCGCCCCCAGCACGATGACCGGCTTCTCGGTCGTGTACGGGTAGGCCGGGATGTTGTGCTCGAACAGCATCCGGCATGCATCCTCGACCTCGACGTCGCCGACCAGCGACGCCACGATCGGCTTGTCGATCCCCTTGCCGCGCATCTCTTCGACCACCTCGGTCACCAGCTTCGCGAACACCATCGGCGGCGTGATGATCGTGTGCCAATAGCCGAGGATGAGCGCGTGAATGCGCGGCTCCTCCAGCCCCAGCCGGATCGTGTTGCGATAGGTCGTCGGCGGCTCGCCGCCGGTGATATCGACCGGATTGCCGGCCGCGCCGAAGGGCGGGATGAACTTGCGGAAGGCTGCGTCGAGGTCGGGCGGCATCTCCATCAGCTTAAGTCCGTTATCGACGCACGCATCCGAGAGCAGCACGCCGGAGCCGCCGGCGCCGGTGATGATGAGCACGTTTTCGCCCTTGGGCGCGGCCATGATCGGCAGGCAGCGCGCGAACTCGAGCATGTCGTTGAGCGCGCGGGCGCGCACCACCCCCGATTGCCGCAGCACGTCCTCGTAGATGCGATCGTTGCCGGCGAGCGCGGCCGTGTGCGAGCGCGCCGCCCGCGCGCCGAGCGCGGTGCGTCCGGCCTTCAGCACGATCACGGGCTTTTTGCGCGACACGCGTTTGGCGACCTCGGCAAACGATCGCCCATCCTTCAAATCCTCGACGTGCATCGCGACGACTTGCGTATCGTCGTCCTGCTCGAAAAACGTGAGCAGGTCGTCTTCGTCGAGGTCGCATTTGTTCCCCAGACCGACAATCGCCGACACGCCCATCTTGGTCGAGCGGCTGAAGCCGACGATCGCCATCCCGACGCCGCCGCTTTGCGAGGACAGCGCGGCCTTGCCCAGGACGTCATACGGCGTGCAGAAGGTCGCGCACAGCTTGCGCGGCAGATAGTAGAAGCCGTAGATGTTCGGGCCCATCAGGCGCACGTTGTATTGCCGTCCGATCCTGACGATCTCCTCCTGCAACTCGGCGTTGCCGGTCTCGGCAAAGCCCGACGGAATCAGCACCGCGCCGGGAATTTTTTTCTCGCCGCACTCCTTGAGCGCGCCCGCAACCAGTGGCGCCGGAATCGCGAACACTGCCACGTCGATCTCTCCCGGCGCGTCCTTGACGCTGCGATAGGCCTTGCGCCCCATCACCTCCGGCAGCTTGGGATGGATCGGGTAGATCGCGCCCTCGAAGCCGCCGTTGATGAGATTCTTCATCACCGAGTTTCCGATCTTGCCGTCCTCGGCCGACGCGCCGATTACCGCGATCGCTGCCGGCCGCATGATCCGGTTCATCGCGCGCAGAATTTCCGCGCCCGCGGGCCGGAAACGTTCGCGCGGCGGCTTGAAGTCGAGCAGCACGCGCACGTCGAGCGCCATGGCGCCCGCGGGCCGCGCGAGCACCGGATTGAGATCGAGTTCGGCGATTTCGGGAAAGTCCGCGGCCAGCATCGAGACCGTCTCGATGATCGCGGCGAGCGCGGCCTTGTCCACCGCGGGCGCGCCGCGCACGCCACTTAGAATCTCGGCCGCCGCGATTCCCTCGATCATCGAGAGGGCGTCGGCGCGGCTCGCCGGCGCGAGACGGAAGGTGATGTCCTTGAGCACTTCGACCAGCACGCCGCCGAGCCCGAAGGCCACGACCTTGCCGAAGCTCGGGTCGCTGACGGCGCCGACGATCACCTCCTGGCCGCCCGCGAGCATCTGCTGGATCTCGACTCCCGCGACTTTGGCGTCGCGCCTGTACGCGTGGGCGCCGGCGACGATTTTTTCGTAGGCCTTCTCGGCCTCTTCGGCGCTGCGCACGTTGAGCACGACGCCGCCGGCTTCGGTTTTGTGTAGGATGTCGGGCGAGACGACCTTCATCACCACCGGAAAGCCGAGCGCGGCGGCGGCGCGGCCGGCCTCGGCGGCGGAAGACACCATTGCCGCCTTGGGCAGCGGGATCGCGCATGCCTCGCAAAGCGCCCTGCACTCCGCCGGCGAGAGCCCGCTTCGCCGCTCGGCCCGCGCCCCTTCGATTACCGCCCGCACCGCCGAACGATCGTAGCTCATAGAGGATTCTGCCTTGTCTTTGCGTTTCCTGTGTGACGTAATGAGCGCGCAGGGCTCAACCCTAACGCCGCGCGTGCGCGCGCGTCAAATTGCCGTGCGCGGCGGCCGAGGATCGGAAATCGCCATGGTTGAAAAGACTATCGAGCTGACCGGCAGCTCGACCGAATCGATCGAGCACGCGGTGGAACTGGCGGTGGCGCGGGCCGCAGTGACGATCTCCGGCGTCCACACCGCGCAGGTAACCAACGTCGCCGCCGAGATCGCGCACAACAAGGTGTCGCGATGGAAGGTCACGGTAAAACTCACTTTCCAGGTAAAGGAACAACTCCACGAATAGGCAGCTAACCGTTTAATGGGTCTAATGATTCCCGGCGCCTCCGGCTCTGCGATCGGCGATTTTGCCGGCGCGTAAGACGCGGGCGGGATTCGACAGGGCGCCGGGCTATGGCCGGGCGGCCGCGGGCCGACGCTTGATGCGGCCACGCGCAAGGGCCGCCCAGTGAGCCTTCAAGTGATGCCAGCCAAAACCACAGCCAAGATCGCAGAGGTCCAGCGCGGAATCTACGAAATCTTTCTACCGCTGCCGATGCGGCCGACGATCGTCAACGTCTATCTAATCGACTGCGGCGGCGGTCAATGGACGCTCGTCGATACCGGGATGAACACCCCCGACAGCGTGGGCACGCTCGAGGACGCGTTTAAGCAGGCTGGAACCCGGCTCGAAGATCTCACCGTCCTCCTCGGCACTCATCATCACATCGATCATTTCGGCGCCTCGCGGACGATCAAGGGGGTGAGCCACGCGCGCACCTACCTGCACGACCTCGAGGTCGAGCGGGTCAACCGGATGCTCAACCTGCCGGCGCCTTCGTCCAATCCTGAGGTCTTTGCATTTTTCACCGGCCACGGCTTTCCGATCGATCGCTATCCGATCGAAGGGATGCGGCCTGCGTGGATGGGCACCGATCAGTACAATCCGGTCCCGCAGCCCGACGCGTTCCTGCACGACGGCGACGTGATTGCGGTGGGCGAGCGGCGTTTCGAGATCATCTGGACGCCCGGCCACGCCCCGGGTCACAGCGTGATCTATCTGCGCAAGGAGAAGGTGATGATCGTCGGCGACCATCTGCTGCCGCGCATCACCCCGCACGTCGGCATTTATCCCTCGGGACCGAGCAATCCGCTGAGCGATTTTATCGATTCGCAGCGCAAGGTGCAGAATTTCGAGGTCGAGCTGGTGCTGCCCGCGCACGGCGCGGTTTACCAGGACCATCGCCATCGGGCCAACCAGCTAATCGAGCACCATCGCTACCGCGAAGCCGAAATGCTCGACCTGGTACGGCGCACGCCGCTCACCGCCTTCGAGGTCGCGCAAGAGATTTTCGGCGAGGAGGACCGGCCGATCTTCCACGTGATGGCAGCGACGTTCGAGACCCTCGCGCATATGGAGTATTCGCGCTCTGAAGGCCGCGCGCGCCGAATCGAGGAAAACGGGCGTATCAAGTGGCAGGCTTCGTAAAAACCACCTACGCGCGAGGCGTGAGATAGGGAAGACCTTCGCCGCCCGCGACCCCGAGCGGGACTATCCGAGGGCAGCTTCCTGCATCGGCGCCGAAGCGCCGACTTCGGCGTCGAGCGCGACTTCGTCAACGCTTTGGACGCCCCGATCATCGGTAACGGCATCGTAGGCGGGCTCGCCGTGCGCAAGACCGCCGACCCGATGGACGGCCCCGCTGCCGAGGCTGTCGCCCTCAAAGTTGACGGCGGCCGCAAGACCCTGATTTTCGAGGGACGCCTGGGAAGCCTTGCCGCGCCGCCGCCGCCTGAGCGGCGCACTGATGCGGCCCGGACGGGTCACTGGCGAACGGCGAGCCAAACGCCGCGGGTTCATCCCGTCGAGTAACTGCAGGCGCCATCGCCGCAGCCCCTCGCGCAGGTACGTCGGATCGATTCCAAGAGTCTCGCAAACGGTCGCGAAAGAGAACACGCTGTCGGCCCGGCGATCCATCAGCCAGGCCTCGGCCTCGATAAACAGCCTGCGATGCGCGCGGCCGCGTGAGTTGGCGTAAGTCTGGTAGCAGCGCATCGCGTCTTCGAGCACCGCCAGCATAAGACGCTTGATCGGACGGACGGAAGCATCATCGGCGCGGACGCCGTCGTAATACTGGCCCGGAGTCAAAACGTCCGGAACCATCATTCCTGCGATCGCACTACCTTCCAATTTTGAATCCCTTGTCCGTTTCCGCGCTATCGGACGATCTTGCCGTTCCTTGCATTTTGGATGAGCAACGGTTGTGCCGAGAAATGACGAAGCCCCGTCGAACGTACAAGTGCGGGCCAAGGCGCCGTTAGATGCCCACTTCATTGGGCATTGATGGTGGGTCTGCTGACTCACACGGAAACAGGCGCCGCTTCCCCGTGTCCGTTTGCGAGCCAGCTGGGGAATTTTGGGACTTCGGGCCTGGAAAAAAACGGACAGGCGCTACTTAATTAATTGGACATCTGCACGAGAAACTCGGACCTCGCCCTCGGGGGAGCGATCACCGCACCACGACTTAAGTACTATAGGTGCTAATTGACCGAACCGCTTCCGCGCGGACCCGGGCCGAGTTTGCGCTCTTCTATCTTGAAGGTGAGCACGTCGAACAGGCAGGCGAGACGATCTTCCAGGGCCTCGAGCAGAGTCTGCTTCTCAAGCGGCGTGACGTCGAGATGAAAGCACAGGAAATTGATCAGGTCGGCGTCGCGCAGGCCTTGCTCGTCGACCAATCCGCGCCAGGCCGTGTCGGCAGTCTCGCCGAGAAATCCGACCAGCAGGTCGCGCAGCGAGTTCATCTCGGAGGGCTCCATGCCCAGCAATCTGCGGCCCGACGGACACCATCGGACTTCAGCCTTGCGGTATGAGTGTGAGCGGATTTCGCGTCCGATCTGAAATTCGCTGATTCCTTCCAGCTGGAGGTTGTAGCGACCGTCGGCAAGCTTTTCCAACGAGGCGATACGGCCGGCGCATCCGATGGTGAAGATATCGGGATAGGCGTAGTAGTCGCGCTCCCAGTCACCCTTGAGCATTATCATCCCGACAATTCCGTGATCGCCGGCGACGTCGGCGACCATCTCGCGATAGCGCGGCTCGAAAATGTGCAGCGGCACCGTCACGCCGGGAAACAGCACGAAATTGGGCAGCGGAAAGATCGGAATGATGTCCGGCAACTCGGCCATCGCGGCTCTAACGTTATGGCCGCGCCGCTGACCGGTCAAGGAGAGGGTCTGGAGGACAAAGAAACGGCCGGACGGCTGCTGCTTTTACAGCCGTCCGGCTGACTTGAGGGTTGGAGCGCGCGCGGCGGATTCCGGGCGCGTCTTACGGCTTATAGAGGTCGCCGTTGGTCAGGTTGTTGTCTCCGTCGTCGCCCCCGGCGATCAGCACTATACCGTTAGGCAGCAGCGTCGCAGTGGGGTACTCACGCGGAGAACTCATGGACGCCGTGGACGCAGCCGCGGCGAACGTATTGCTCACAGGATCGTAGAGCTCCGTGCTGGCCAGAACGCCGGAACCGCCGGAGCCGAAGAGCCATCCGCCGGCGATGAGCACTTTGCCATTCGGCAGCAGTATCGCATTCGCGGTTTCTTCGCGCCCCATGTTCATCGCCGGTCCGACGGCAAACGAGTTGGCCGCCGGATCGTAGAGTTCGGTCGTCGTTGGGTAGCCGTCGTTGTCGTCGCCGCCCGCGATCAACACTTTTCCGTTGGGCAGCAGCGCCGCGGTCGCCGACTCGCGCTCGGCGTTCAGCGCCGGGCCTGCGGAGAACGAGTTGGTCAACGGATTGTAGATGTCGGTGCTGCTCAGGATGCCGCTGAAGTTGGAGCCGCCCGTAATCAGCACCTGGCCGCTGGTGAGCAGCGTGATGGTCGGGAGATAACGGGCCTCGGTCATGCCGAGCGGCACGGCGGTAAAAGAATTGGCCACCGGATCGTAGAGCTCGGCGGTGCTCTGAACGTTGCCGCCGGAGAATCCGCCCGCGATCAGCACCTTGCCATTGGGCAGCAGCACCGCGCTCGCGCTGTCGCGCGGGTAAACCATCGCTGGCCCGGCGCTGAAAGAGTTCGCCACGGGATCGTAGATATCGGCGGCGGACACGTCGCCGTGTGGCCCGAGGCCGCCGGCTATCAACACCTTACCGTTGGGCAATAGCGTGGCGGTCGCGAATTCGCGTGCGAAGCTCATCGTGGAAAGAACAGCGGTGAACGAATTCGCCGCCGGATCGTAGAGTTCAGCAGTATTCAATATGTCGGCGCTGCTATCCTCGCCCCCGGCGAACAGCACTTTGCCGTTAGCGAGGAGTGTGGCCGTGTGATATTCGCGGGCCGTGACCATCGTGGGCAGATTCGCCGTGGCGAATTGGTTCACCGGGACCGGCGCGGCCAGGCTTATGGCGCTATCAATGGTGGCGAAGGCCGCGGTGAGCAGGTCAGGGGCGACCGGAGGAACCTGATTGATCAGCACGTTCCCGGCTGGGCCGTAGCTGCCGCCGAAGCCGAAGCCGACGGTCAGCAGTTGCAGTTGCTGGAGTCCCGCCAGCGCATCCTGGAAGTCGCTGGTTCCCGCAAGCGCCGCCAGACTCCCGCCGCAATAAGGCACAGGCGTGCCTGCAGCAGACCCGTCGAAGACTCCGTCCGCTATGTCCGCCGACAGTGCAGTAACCAATCCGCCCGGTGCGGCTGAACACAGCGCCTGGTCTTCGTTGATCAAGGCGCCCAGCGCAAGCGCGAAGTTCCCAGCGTCGCTGCCGACGCCAGCAACCGTGAAGTTCGGAGTCAGGGTCGCCGGATCGCTTTTGAGTCCATAGTCCCCCTCGATTGCACTCGTCGCCGAGGCGAGCGCATCCGCCAGTGTGGGCGATGAACCGCCATTAAGCTTTGCCAGAGCAAGCGAGTTTACGAATTCGGTGAGAGGGTTGATCGAGATCCCGGATTGGTTCGCGGTCACACCGGAGAGCAGAACCGAAATGCTGCCCGATGGGTTGATGGTTGCGCCGTTCATTTCGCTCGCGAAGGAACCGCCCGTCGCGGTCAATCTCACCGGCCCCGAAGGAACACTTGCGAGTTTGAGGGTGAAGTTGCCGCTGCCGTCGCTGGTCGTGGTCGCCAGCGCTGCGCCGCTGTTCGATCCGTCGCTGGTGCTAACTGCATAGAGGCTTACGGTTGCCCCGCTCGTTGCCCCGCCCTGCATCGCCGTACCCGATATCGTCACCCCAGCCGAGGCGGTACCTATTCCAGTGAGCAATACAAACGTGCCTGAATCATCATCGCGGTCGGCCACCCGAACGATCAAGGCTCCGATCCTTTCGCCTTTCATGGTTGGACTGAAGGTGACCTCAACTTTGCAGCTTGCACGCGGTTTCAGGACCGCGCAGGTGTTACTCTCGCCAAAGCCGGCGGTCGTACGCACTCGTACGATCGTGCGGACCCTGTCGCTTCGATTGGTGATGGTCACTGGCTTTGCGGCGCTCGTGCCGCCCACTGCCTCCTTGCCAAATTCCACCGAGAACGGATTCGCACTCAGCCCAGACCACACTCCCACGCGTCGGCTCTTGCCGACGCGGCAGCGACCAAGGCATATCCGGCGAAAGCCAGGATTAGGAGGCTGCGCACTGCTTCAGATTTGAACAGTTTCGAATTTCTGGATGGCAGAGTCATGGCCGCTTTCTCCTTGCTTAATTCACGGTCCTGTGTCCAAACGAATCATTTTGTTGCGTTATATAACATTATAAGATGTCTATATTAAATAAGAAGTTTTCTGAGCTTTCTGTTCCAGTTTAGAATAGATTTTAGCTTCTATGACCAGATAATGGCCCGAATCCGGAATTGTTCAATCAAAATAAAGACTTTTCCTGATGAGAAGGCGGCTGCTCCATTCGTAGAACGCCGCCGGCTCCCCTCGGATGAGAGGGCGGTGCGGTTGGTTGTCTTGCGGGGGAAATTCGAGGAAATTCAGGTATGACTCACCCCTTCGCGGCACTTCGTGCGCCGGATCGCTGCGACAGGCCAGGCAGCCAGGATGGAAACCAAGCTGTTCATCGCGAATCGGTACGTTGAGGCGGCCAGTGGTGCGCGCTTTACCGATGTCGAGCCGGCAACGGAAGGCGAGCTTGCCCAGGTGGCCGATGCCGGCGCGGAAGATATCGATCGAGCGGTGGCCGCGGCGCGCGAGGCGGCCGACCATGGTCCGTGGCCGAAGATGAGCACCGAGGCGCGCGGCCGAATCATCGGCCGGATGGCGGAGGGCATCGAAAAGCGCGCCCGCGAGTTGGGCAGGTTCGAGGCGCGCGACGTCGGCAAGCCGGTCAGCGAATGCGTCAATCACGATATCGCACGCGCCGCGCGTAATCTGCGCTTCTTCGCGAACGCGGCCGAGGCATGGACGCAGGAGGCAAGCTACGGTGATGCCAAATTCCTCGGCGCCGACCTCAAGCTGGTGAGCCTCACCGAGCGGGCGCCGCTCGGCGTCGGCGCCATCATCATCCCGTGGAACTCTCCGCTGATGCTCGGGACGTGGAATCTCGGGCCATGCCTCGCCGCCGGCAACGCCTGCATCTACAAGCCCTCGGAACTGGCGCCGCTGACCGCCATCGCCCTCGGCGAAATCGCGATCGAGGCGGGGCTTCCGCCGGGCGTGCTCAACATTCTGCCCGGCCAGGGCGCGGCGGGCGCTGCACTGGTGTCGCATCCCGGCATCGACGGAGTTGCGTTCACGGGCGGCGTCGCCACGGGAAAGCGCGTGATGGCGGCGGCGGCCGAGTCGCTAAAGCGGGTGACGCTCGAGCTTGGCGGCAAATCGCCCAACCTGGTTTTCGCCGACGTGGACTTCAAACGCACCGCCGCCGGCGTCGCCCGCTCGATTTTCCGCAGCCAGGGACAATCGTGCGTCGCCGGTTCGCGGCTGCTCGTCGATCGAAAAATCGCCGATGAGTTCATCGCGATGGTCCTCGACGAGATGCGCAAGCTCAAAATCGGCGACCCGCTCGACGAGGGCACCGAATACGGGCCACTGATTTCGGCCGCGCATCGAAGCCGCGTCGATTCCTTCGTCAAGGAGGCGGTCGCCGGCGGCGCCGAGTTGCTGGCCGGCGGCGCGATTCCCGAGCGTCCGGGCCGCGGCTACTACTACCTGCCGACCGTGCTCGATCGCCTTGCGCCCGACGCGCGCGCGGTGCGCGAAGAAATCTTCGGCCCGGTGCTGAGCATCGAGCGCTTCGAGGACGAGGAGCAGGCGGCGGCAATGGCCAACGGGACGCGCTATGGGCTCGCCGCGTATATCTGGACGCGCGACCTCGAACGCGCGCTGCGCGTGGCCTCGCGCCTTAAAACCGGTATGGTGTGGGTCAACAGTTTCTTCCTGCGCGATCTGCGCACGCCGTTCGGCGGTTCGGGCCAGAGCGGCGTCGGCCGCCAGGGCGGACGCTTCAGCCTCGAGTTCTGGACCGAGCCGAGGATGGTCTGCCTGACCTATCCCGAACTTCCGGCAGAGCGATGAACCGCCGCGCCAAAGGAGGACCGCGATGGGCGAGATCGTAGCCGCAATTTTTACCACTCACGTGCCGCGCCTGATGATTCACGATCCTGAGGCGCGGCGCGCCTACATGGGCAAGAACGTCACCACCTTTTACGACGCGATGGAATCGCTCGAGCGCGAGCGCCTGCGGGCGCTCGAGTTCGACACCTTCGCGCTGATCGACACCCACTGGTTCACCACGCTCGAATATGTGCTCAACGCGCAGGAGCGGCTGCACGGCCTCTACACTTCCGAGGAGCTGCCGCAGATGATCCATGAGTACGCCTTCGACTATCCGGGCGATCCCGAGCTCGCCGCGGCGATCGTGGAGGCGGTTCGAGCCGGCGGACTGCGGGCGATCGCCCCGGGCTACCCTACCCTGCCGCTGCACTATCCGACGCTGAACGTGATGCACTACTTCAATCCCGGCGCGAAGCGTCGCGTGTTGTCGATGGGCGTCTGCCAAACGGCACGCATCTCCAACGATGTCGCTTTCGGCGTCGCGATGGGCGCGGCGATCCGCGCCTCCGGCCGCCGCGTCGTGCTGGTCGCAGCGGGCGGCATGTCGCATCGCTTCTGGGACTACGACAACGTGCTGCAGCACGCTTCGGCCTCGCCCAACGACATCAGCTCGCTCGGCAATCGCCTGTTCGACGAGAAATTGATGGAATGGTTCCGCGCCGGGCGCCATGACGAAGTCCTGCGCGCCGCGCCCGAATATCGCGCCGAATGCTCGCCCGAGGGGCGATTTTCGCACTACCTGATGATGGCGGGTGCGATGGGCAGCGCCGAGTGGAACTGGCGCGGCGAGCAATTCGGACGCTACGAGGCCGCGCTCGGCACCGGACAGGCGATTTTTTATTTCGCCCGGCCCGCCGCCGCGGCCCATCAGGGCGCCGCGGCGCCGGCGGGAGGAGCAAAGTGAGATGAAACTCGTGCATGGCATTCACGCGATGCTGGTGACGCCGTTCAACGCGGACTACACGCTCAACGAAGAGGCGTTGCGCAAGGAGGTGCGCTGGGCGCTCGACAACGGCGCCGACGGCATCGTCGCCACGCCCAGCATCGGCGAGTTCCTGCATCTGAGCGAGGCCGAACGGCTCCGCGCCTTTGAAGTTACGCTCGAAGAAACCCGCAAGCGGCCCGGCGTCCCGGCGACCGCGATGACCTCGGGCGCGACCACGCTCGAGGCCCTGCGCTTCGCCAAGGCCGCGGCCCGGATGGGTTACGACGCGCAGCAGGTTATTCCGCCTTACTACTGGCGCTGCGGCGAGGCCGAAGTCGAGCGCCACTACCGGATGATCGCGGAGGCCGGCGACCTGCCGCTGGTGGTCTATCACAACCCGGCGCTGAGCAAGTTCAATATTTCGCCCAAATTCGCCGCACGCCTGGCGACAATTCCCGGCGTGGCGGCGATGAAAGAAGTGCTGACCGACCTCCAGCATCTGGAGGAGCTCTATGACCAGATTGGCTCGCGCATCGAGATCTACAACACCTTCCGCGCGCTCTTGAGCGGCCTGATGCTCGGTGCCGCCGGCGGCTTTATCAATATCTTCGCCGTGCCGGCCTCCGCCGCGCTGCTCAAAGCCTACCGCGCCGGCGACATCATGCGCGCCCAGGAGATCCAGCGCCGGCTCAACCGATGCTTCCCGCGCGGCGGCGAGGAGGCGCTCGGCCATCTCGGTGTCACCAAGGTTACGGCCTCGGTCGCAACCGGAATCGACATGGGGCCGGCGCGCCCGCCCTACATGGCGCCGCAAGACGCGGCCGAACGGCTGCGCAAGCGACTGCCGCAGCTGCAGGAGATCCTCTGATGGGGGCGCGCTCGGGCAATAACTATTTGAGTGCGATGCGCAAGCTCAGGAGCGAAATCTGGCTCGGCGGCGAGCGCGTCGCCGACCCGACGACCCATCCGGCGCTCAAACCCGTAACGCGCTCGCTCGCCTCGCTCTACGACATGCAGATCGAGCATCCCGAGGCGATGACCTATCGCATCGAGGGGGGCGAACGCGCCGGCCTCTCCTTCATCCAGCCACAAAGCGGCGAGGAAGTGCGCAAGCGGGGCGCAATGATGCGGCGTTGGGCCGAGTTCAGCGGCGGGATGCTAGGGCGCACGCCCGACTACCTGAACGCGAGCATCGCGGCGATGGCGGCCGCGCGCGAGTTCTTCGCCGCTGCCGACAAGCGCCTCGGCGACAATATCGTCGAGTACTACCGCGAGGCGCGCCGCAACGACTGGTGCGCCACGCATACGCTGCTCAACCCGCGCGCGAGCCGCGCCGCCGGATGGGCCGGCCAGACCGACGCCGACCTGGCGCTCCGCCTCGTCGAGCAGACGAGCGACGGGATCGTGGTCAACGGCGCGCGGATGCTCGCCACGCTCGGCCCCGCCTCCGAGGAATTGCTGGTCTTTCCTTCCACCGTGCTCAAGGAGGACCCCAGCCAGAAGCCATTCGCGCTCGCGTTCGCGGTGCGATGCAACGCGCCGGGGCTCAAATTCATCTGCCGCGACCCGTTCGAGGCCGAGCGCTCGCATTTCGACCATCCGCTCGCCTCGCGCTTCGAGGAGATGGATTGCGTCGTCATCTTCGACAACGTGACAGTGCCGTGGGAGCGGGTGTTCGTGTGCGGCGATATGGCGCGATGCAACGCGCTCTACGCCGAGACCGGGGCCGTGGTCAACATGATGCACCAGGTGGTGGTCAAAAATGCGGTCAAGAGCGAGTTCCTGCTCGGCCTCGCGACACGGATCGCCCAGGTGAGCGACGCGATGAGCCTGCCGCACGTGCGCGAGCGCCTGGCCGAGATGATCGTCACGACCGAGCTGATGCGATCATGTCTGCGCGCCGCCGAGGCCGATGCTGCAGCGGATAAGTGGGGCGAGTACATGCCCGCACGCCCGCCGCTCGACGCCGCGCGCAACCTCTTTCCCAAGCTGTATCCGCGGCTGGCGGAAATCATCCAGCTCAACAGCTCGTCGAGCCTGATGGCGACGCCGTCGGAGCGCGACTTCAAAAGCCCGATCGCGCCCGAGATCGAGCGCTACTTCGGCCAGGCCGACGCCGCCGCGCGCGAGCGCGTCGCGCTTTACCGCCTCGCCTGGGACGTGGCGGGAAGTTCGTTCGCCGGCCGCCAGGTGCTCTACGAGCGCTTTTTTTTCGGCGACCCGGTGAGGATGGCGAGCGCGCTGGTTGATAACACCGACCTTGCGCCGCTGGTAAAGCGAATCAAGGATTTCATGGCGCGCACGGACTAGGCCGCGCGCCGGGACTGACGTACGCACGCCGGACGCCTCTGACGATGGCACGTTTGCGCAAAGCGGCGCGCATGTGGCGCGACCCGGACAAGCGCGCGCTCGCGACGCGCGTGCTGGTGGCCGAAGACGGACCCGTGTACGCGATCGACGCCGAGCGGCTGTTCGGACGCCGCGCGCCGCTGGAGGTCGAACTGGGCGCGGGGCGCGGGGACTTCATCATCGAATACGCGGCCCGGCGTCCCGAGCGCGACTTCCTTGCGGTCGAGCTTGCGGCCTCGGTCGCGCGAGTGCTGGCACTTCGCGCCGCGCGCCGCGGGCTCGGCAATCTGCGGGTGGCGCAGATGGACGCGCGCACACTCATCAACCTGATGCTGCCGGCCGGAAGTCTGAGCGCCTGCCACGTCTATTTTCCCGACCCCTGGCTCACGCTGTCGCAACAGAAGCATCGGATGTTCTCGCCGGGATTCGCGCGGCGCTTAAGACGCGTGCTCGCGCCCACGGCGATCGTCCACGTGGCGACGGACGTCGAACCGTACGCGGCGGAGATGTTCGTGATGCTTACGGAGGCAGGCTTTCGCCGGGTCGATACCGCGGCGCCGGGCGCGCGCGCCTCCGGCTTCGGCCTCAAGTACCTGGCCCAGGGCAAGGCCGTATTTTCGGCCTCTTTCATGCCGGTTTAGCGATCTTTTTGCTCGCCCGCCGCTGTTATCATTCGTGATGAAGCAAGCTTGCCTTGAGCACAGGCAGCGTCTAACCTGTCTGAAGTCTCTTTTATTATGCGGCGACTGTTTTTCGTACTGGCGGCGAGTTTCGCGCTTGGCGTGTCGGCCTGCGCTACGCATCAGCAGACCCCGACTGGCGAGAACTATTATGTGCTGGGGCAAAAGGCGTTCGCCCAGCACGACTACAAGGGCGCTGCCATCTACTTTCAGAAACTGATCGATCAATACCCGTTCAGCCCCTACGCCGAGGACGCCGAGCTCAAGATCGGGCTCGCCGCATACCAGCAGAAGCACTATGCCGAGGCGATCTCTTCGCTGGGCGACTTCGAGAAAATGCATCCGACGAGCAAGGAGATCGAGCTCGCGTCGTATTACCTGGCGATGGCGCACTATGATCAGATAGGCCGCCCGGACCAGGATCAGAGCAACACCGAGCAGGCGCTGGAGCAATTCGAGGTAATCGAACGGCGCTATCCGGAGACCGGCTTCGCTGCCCTGGCCCATCAGCAGATTGCGATCTGCCGCGAGATGCTTGCGCGTCATCAGCTCCTGATCGGCGATTTTTATTACAAGAAGGCAAACTTCCGCGCCGCCGAATCGCGCCTGGCCGAACTGATGCAGAAATGGCCGGACACGCCGGTCGGGGACGAAGCGCTCTTCCAGCTCGGCACCACGCTGGAAAAGGAAGGCAAGAAGTATTCCGCCGCGCAAGCCTTTACCGCGGTTGTGCTGCACTATCCCGGCACGACTTACGCAGCCAAGGCGCAGTCTGAGCTCAAGAAACTCCATCAGCACGTCGATACCGAAGAGGACCCGCTACACCTGGTGCTGACCGAGAGCGGATTCGGCGATGCCGACCAGGTCAGGGTGCGCCAGGGCGACGCAACCACGTTGGCCTCCACCGACGCCTATCCGCCGCTGCCGATACTCAAAGCGCCATCCTCGACACCCGCGACGCCCGACGCTGCGGCTCCTTCGGATACGGCCGCTCCAGACGCCGCGGCTGCCGACGCGTCTCCTGCTCCCTCGAAAAGTTCGGGATCGGCAGGCGGGGCCGCCGCCGGGGCTGCTCCTGCCGGCGCTATCACTGCTGACGCAGCGACTCCCGCGTCGATTGCGGCGGCCGCCAGCGGGCTGAGGACGCTCGCACACACCGGTCCGGCGACGCTTAACAAGGTCAGGCTCTCTTCGGCCGATCCGCCGCTCTCGGTGATACTCGATCTGACGGGCCCTGTCGCATACGAGAACCAGCTTCAGGGCGGCTCTGATTCATCGACGTTAACGCTCCATCTCAAGGAAACCAGGCTGGCCAAGGGCGCGCCGACTCACCTCGTGTTCGACCGGTCGATCTTCCACGATTGCGATATTCAGTCCGACGCGGACGGCACTACGATCACCGTGAACACCTCGCCGGTGTCGCGCTTTGCGGTGGTGCCGCTCAATGCGCCTCCGCGGCTGCTGGTCACGTTCACGCCGGCACAGCAACCGGCGGGCGCAAGCGAGCCCGAACCGCCTGGCGGTGACGGCGAACCTCCAGCAGACTAGGTTTTCTAACCGGCTCGACCGATCTTGCCCCTTCCTTTACCAGGGAGAGTTCGCCGCAAGCATCGCGAGCGGCGCGGGAGAAACGGGCCGGCTCGGTTAATTAAATACCTGCTCGAGGCGCAGGCCGAGAAAGTTCAGCACCACTTCCGCATATAGGCGCAATCCCCACATAAAACCCTCGACCGGGATCCGTTCGTCGTTGCCGTGGTACAGCGCGCCGTATGGCATCCGCGGACCGATCCGCACGGGTGCAAACCCATAGCAGGTCGCGCCGAGCTGCGCGTAGAACTTGCTGTCGGTCGCCCCGGGCAGCATCCAGGCGATCGCTCGCGCGCCCGGGTCGGCCATCTCGACGTGATGCGCGATCAGCCGAAAGAGCGGCGTATCCGCGCTGCCCTCGGCCGGCGGCGCGCATCTCAACACCTCGAAGATCGGCTCGGGCCCGACCATCTCGCGCAGCTCGGCGAGCAGGCTTTCGGCCGTCTCGCCCGGCAGGGTGCGGCCGTCGAGCACCACCGAGGCTTCGCCCGGGATGACGTTGTCCTTGTAGCCGGCGCGCAGGATGGTCGGGACGACCGTATTGGTCATCATCGCGCGAAAGAGCGGCGGCGCAGTCTGCGACTCCAGGCCGAACTGATCAAGCGTGCGGCGCATCAGCGGCGTCAGCCGCACGCGCATCGGCGTCCGATTGATCCGCACAACGAGTTCCGCCAGCGCCGCGATAGCGCTGTCGGAACGTGGGATCGAGCCGTGGCCGGGCGGTCCGCTGACCGTCATCTTCACCGTGACGTAGCCCTTCTCGGCAACCTGAATCGGATAGTAGCGGCGCCCGCCGAGATGCAGGGTAAACCCGCCGGCCTCGTTGAGCACCCATCCGGCGCGCACCAAATTGGGATGATGCTCGACCAAAAAGCGCGCGCCGAGTTCCGAGCCGGCCTCCTCGTCGGCCACCGCCGCGAGCACCAGATCGCGATTGAGCGCGACGCCGGCCCGGTTGAGCGCAAGCATCAGCCCGAGATCCATCGCGCCCTTGGCCTTCATGTCGATCGCGCCGCGGCCCCACACGCACCCGTCGGCGATCTCGCCGCCGAACGGCGCGCGGCTCCATCGCGCCGCCTCTACCGGCACGACGTCGGTATGCGAGGAGAGCATCAAAGGCGCGCCTGCGCCGCCGCCCTTAAGCCGCGCCACCAGGTTGGCGCGGGCCGGCTCCTTTTCCAGAATCACCGAGGCGATACCCTCGGCGCTCAGCGCGGCGGCCAGAAAATCGGCGGCGATCCGCTCGTTGCCCGGCGGATTGGAAGTGTCGAAACGGATCAGCGTGCGCAGATACTCGAGCACCTCGCGTTCGAAGCTCTCCCACGGCGTCCGCTGCGATCGGTCTTGCGCGATTGCTCTCACCGGACTGGGCAGTTTATCCGATTGCTGGTGCGACTGTGTAGCGCGTGAGCGCACTGCCGATTCGCGCAGAGCGGGGCGGCGCGCTTGCCTGCGCGCGGGCGGGATGCTAGCTGCCAAAGAGGCTGCCGGACTCAGGAGGCTTGGCCATGACTTACCGCGGTGGATGCCATTGCGGGCGCAACCGGTTCGAAGTCGAAGGCGATCTGCAGCAGGTGATGGACTGCAACTGCTCGATCTGCACCATGCGCGGATATCTGCACTGGAGCGTGCCGCGCGAAAAACTGCGGCTGCTGACGCCCGAATCCAACCTTGCTGCTTATACCTTCAAGACCGGCACGGTGAAGCACCATTTCTGCCCCAACTGCGGATGCGCGCCGTTTATCTCGACGTCTAACGGCGTTTACGTGAACGCCCGATGCGTCGAAGGGGTAGAGCCGTCAACGCTTAAGGTCGAAACCTTCGACGGCCGCAGTCTCTAGGCAACCAGCTTCGCTGCGCCTGCGCGCTGCTCCGTTCCAGCGGCGGTCTGCTCCGGCTCCGACCCCGCGGATGCACGCGCCGCCGTCGCCTCGCGGATCGCGTCCAGCAGAACCGCCTTCTTTACCGGCTTGCTGACGTGCCTGTCGCA
>DATJXN010000146.1 GCA_035500095.1 Candidatus Binataceae bacterium | reverse complement strand
CACGATCGTGATCTTCGGACCTTCGCTCCGGAGCCTGGCGATACCCACCCATACGCCGACAGCCGCCGCTACGATCGGGATGACCCAGACCATCGAAAGCCTGGTCTGCTTCCTGGAGACCGCCCTCGATTCGGGAATCGCGCCGGGCGGCGTTTGCGGATCAGCCATGTGCAACCTCTTTCAAATTGACGGCGTCCCAGATCAGGCGCGGATCGAACGACTCGACCGCCAACATAGTCAGCACAACCACCGCCGCGAAAAAAAACAGGCCCGGCCCCGGTTCGACCGACATCAGCGGCTGCAGCTGTATGAGCGCGGCGGTAAAGGTGTCGACGAACACGTCAACCATCGACCAGCGTCCGATGAACTCGACGGTCCGGTACATCCGGATCCGCTGCTCATTGTTCGTCACCGACCCGCGCTGCACGCTGATCAGCAGATAGGCCATCGCGATGATCTTCGCGCTCGGAATCATGATGCTCGCGATGAGCACGATCAGCGACAGCGGCCATCCGGTCGGCGACCACAGCAAGACCACACCCTGCAGGATCGTGTCGGAATCGGAGCCGGCGGCGGTGGTCGTCGTCAGCACGGGGAGGATGTTGGCCGGGATATAACAGACCGCGGCGGCGATCAGGTATGCCCAGGTACGCTGGATACTGTCGCGCTTGCGAAACTCGAGCGGCTCGTCGCATCGCGGGCAGAGCCCTTCGGCCTCGCCCGGGGCGGGACGCGAGAGCAGCCCGCAGGTTTCGCAGCTCTGCAGGCCCTGCTGCATCGCGATGGGCGGGGATGCGCTCATTGGCTCGCCTGGGCCATCGGATTTCCGCGGGCGCGCTCCGCGGCGACCGCGCCCGAGCCGTCATTCGCCCACTCGATCCTGTCCCACACCTGCTTGGGATCGAAATTCGCCTGCATCGCGGCGAGCACGAAGACCAGCGCGCCGAGCACGAACAGCGCCATACCCGGAATCACCGTCGCGTAGTCAGCGATCTTGACCAGCGCCACCAGCACGCCGAGCATCATCACTTCGATCATGCTCCACAGGCGGGTGGTCGGATGATGGCGCAGCAGCGTGCCCACCCATTTTCGCGGACGGCCGCGACAGGCTCCGACCACGATCGCGAGCATGAAACCGATCTGCAGCGCGGGCGCGGCGACGGCGGTGAGAAACACCAGAGCGCCGACCATCTTCTGTCCGTTCTCCCAGAGATGGCTGGCGCCGCCGATCACGGTGGTCGAGGCTGCGCGCCCGACGATCGTCAGACCCAGCATCGGCACGGAATTCGCCACCACGTAAAGCAGCGCCGCGCCGATCGCCAGCGCGAGCGTCCGGTTCAGCGAATCCTCCCGATAGCGCCACAGCTCTTCGTTGCAGCGCGGGCAGCGCGCCGACGCGCCCGGCGCCAGATTCGGCAGGCGCTGCAACAAGTCGCAGCGAAGGCATCCGACGAGCGAGGTGTCCGCTATCGGCTCATTGTACATCCCGGCTATACCAACGCACTTGACGGCCGCGGGCAAGCCGGACCTTGGGCCGATAGTCTCGAGGAGACCGATATCGGGGGGCGGAGAATCCGGACCGGTGAGAGAGGCAGCCGGGCGGCCTTGCCTTGTTACCCGCCATCCGTCGCCGGCGGCTGCGGCATCGTATGGAATTCCGGCAGGTTTCCGGCGGTCGCGTCCCAGCGTGCGCGATCGCGCGTGAACATAACGGCTTCGGGCTCAAATACCGACGAGTCGTCCAGCGTGCCGACATAGAGGCTGACCGCGTCCGGCGCCGCGTCCGACGTTCCGAAGAGCAGGCTGCCGCAGGTCGGGCAGAAGTGGCGGACCGACCTTCGTCCGTTCATCGCGGCCGCCGTGTAGCTCGTCGTCGCGCCGCTTGCGGTGAACAACTCCTTCGGCATCCCCATCACCGGCACGTGTCCGCTTCCCGACGCGCGCTGGCAATCGCGGCAATGGCAATAAACCGCGAAGAGCGGCTTTCCCCGCGCCTCGTAGCGCACCGCTCCGCAGAGGCATCCGCCGGTTATCGTCTTCATCTCAGTCCTCGGCGCGATCCGTTTATGAGCGAAGAACGCCTCTATTTGAAGGCGTCGTCGACCTCGACCTGGTAGCCATTGGCGAGGGCGTTCGTTTCGTTCGCCATCCCGACCACCGCCATCAGTTCGCCGAGCATAGCTTCGCTCATCCCCGCCTTGCGCGCACCCGCGGTATGCGAGCGAACGCAATATTCGCATCCGTTGGTCGCGCTGACCGCGATGTAGAGCATCTCCTTGGTCAAGCGGTCGAGCGCGCCCGGCGCCATCACTTCCTTGATGCTGTCCCAGGTGCGTCTGAGCGTCGGCGGATGATTGGCGAGCGCCTTCCAGAAATTGTTTACCCAATCGGTCTTGCGCGCCGCCATGATGTCGTCATAGACGGCCCGGACCTCCGCGCTCGCCTCGCCGTACTCGATAAGCCTAACGGTCGCCATACGCCCTCCGCGTCTTTGGGGATGCCGAAAGGATATTCACTCCGCCCTCGACCGTGTCAAATGAGCGCGCTCGACGCGGAAATCGGCGCGGATTGCGCACGAAATTCCGTTCGCCCGAACGCGGTCCGGGTTGCTAGGCTTCTGTCGATGGTTCAGGCGGTTCGCAAAGCCTCCGCATCCGGCCCCGAAGCGCACGATCGCGCGCTTCGCAAGCTTGTCCCGTGCTTCGATGATTTCCATCGCGCGGCGCTCGACCTGCTGCCCTTCGCGACCGCGGACCGGTTCGAGTTGCTCGACCTCGGTTCGGGCACCGGATTCTTATCAGGAATGATCGCCGCGATGTTCCCGAAGGCCCAGCTCACGCTGTTCGACCTTACGCCCGAGATGATGACGATCGCGCGCCAGCGGCTGAAGCCGCTTGGCCGGCGCGCGCGCTTCGTGACCGCGGATTTCACCGCGGCAGCGCCCGCGAAATCCTATGACGCGGTGGTGTCGGCGCTGGCGTTGCATCATCTGCCCGACAGCGGCAAGCGCCATCTCTTCGCCGACATCTTCAAGTACCTCACGGCGGGCGGCGTCTTCATCAATGCCGACCAGGTCGCGGGCGAGACGGCGGCGATCGATCGCCGCTCGCGCGAGACGTGGATCAAGCGGGCGCGCGAGCTGAAGGCGACCGAGCGCGACCTGAGCGCGGCGCTCGAGCGGATGCAACGGGACCTGCCGGCGACGGTGGGACAGCAGCTTGCATGGATGCGTGAGTCGGGATTCGTCGAGGTCTCCTGTTCCTACCGCAACCTCATCTATGCCGTGATCTCGGGCATGAAACCTGCGCCGCTAAACACGAACGGCTGACTGCGCCACTGCCGATCTTTCCGTTGATTCCCGAAACATCGGGTTAACGCGCTTTTCGACAAAATGCCGTGTACGATGACGGCCGTTGCTGGAATTTTCACGCAACCGCCGGGAACGCAAGGCCTCCAACGGTGGAACCAAATATCGCATCCAGCTATCGATCGAATGACATTCCACGCATCGGAACGACGAGAAAGTGCCCGTCGTTCGATGAGGGGCAAGGTGCGCTTTCGGCCCGTCTTGAAAATGTGACAAAGGATTCTAGTCAGTATGGAACGACCGGCTCCGATTCGCAGATATCGTAGGTTACGCTGCGAGTTGGAGAAAGGTAGCGCAGGGCTACAAACGAAAGGAGCCGGTCGATGGAGAATAATATCCGATTCGTGGGGTTTGATGTCCAC
>DATJXN010000145.1 GCA_035500095.1 Candidatus Binataceae bacterium | reverse complement strand
GGAGAAGGAGGTGGTGGGCAGAAGCGTGGGTTCGATCAACCCAGACCCGTGGCCCGATGACATCAAGGGCGCGGGCGCGATTCATCTCGATCACTGCCTGCTGGTCGCCAAGATCGAACCGTCGATGGGGATCAACCAGGTCGCCGACAACTGCCGCTTCTTTACCGAAGCGCTCGGCTTTCAATTGACCGAGCAGGTGCTGGTCGGTCCGGGCAACAGCATCCAGGCCGGCGCCTTTCTCTCCTGCTCGAGCAAGCCGCACGACATCGCTTTCGTGGGCGGTCCGCGGCCGGGGTTTCATCACTTCGCCTTCTACCTGGACAGCTGGAACGACGTCCTGCGCGCGGCCGACGTCATGTCCAAGCATCGGGTCAAAATCGATACCGGGCCAACCCGCCACGGCATCACGCGCGGCGCGACGATCTATTTCTTCGATCCCTCGGGAAATCGCAACGAGACCTTCGCCGGGCTGGGCTACTTCGTGACCCGCGACATGCCCGTTATCACGTGGACCGAGGAGCACCTCGGGGCGGCGATCTTCTATCACGGCCGCCAGATAAATCCCGACTTCACCAACGTATATACCGACGCGACCTGAGACGTCCGGGCCACATATCCGTCGCGAGCAGCCCCGGCCAATTCCGACAGGCTCTCGTGACCGCTATGACAGCTACGCCGGCTGACCTGGTGGGTCTTCGATCCGGGAACTTACAGGCTCGGATGGGGGTTCATATTGCGAAGCCGATGGAGCCGCAAGCCCTGAAATCGCGATGGACCAGGCTCGGCACGTACTGCGTTGTGCTGCTGGCCCTGATGAGCGGCGCGCTCCTGCCGGACGGCGGCGCCGCTTTAGCCCAGAGCGGCAAGGCCGACGAGGACGCTCCGGTGGTCCTGGAACTGTTCACGTCCGAAGGATGCTCGAGCTGCCCGCCGGCCGACGAACTGCTCAGCCGGATCGGCGCCTTGACCCCCGGCGTGATCCCGCTCGCGTATCACGTCGATTACTGGAACAGCCTCGGATGGTCGGATCCGCTGTCATCGAACCAGTGGACGATGCGCCAGGTCGAGTACGTCCGCGCGATGCAACTCCGCGGCTCGTACACGCCGCAAATCGTGGTCAACGGCAGATGGCAGTGCATCGGCTCGAACCCCAACGGAATCACGCGCTTGATCGACGCCGCCCGCGCGACGCCGCCGCCCGCCGTGGTCACGGTGCACGCGATGCTGCTCGCCGCAGGCTCCCGCAAGCTCAACCTGAGCGTGAGCGCGCACGTCGTGCGCACGGCGGGAGACAAGTCGCTAATCGTTCTGGTCGCGATCTATGAGAACGGACTGATGGCGACCATCGACGGCGGCGAAAACAGCGGCCACCGGATCAAGTATGACTATACGGTGAGAAAGGTCATTCCCGCTTTCGAACTGAATCCGACGGCCGGCTCGGCGCTGGAGAACGAACTCAGCGTCAACCTCGATCGGTCATGGCGGCTGGACCATCTCGGCGTCGCCGCATTCATCCAGGATGAGACTTCGCTCGCGATCGAGGGCGGCGCGACGCAATATCCACTAGGCAAACCCGCAAACCAATAGCGCGAGACCGCGCCGCGCGCCGCTATTCGACCGTCACCGATTTGGCCAGGTTGCGCGGCTGATCGACGTCCGTGCCGCGATAGACCGCGATATGGTACGCGAGCAACTGTAGCGGAACCGTCGTCAGCACCGGCATCAGCATCCGATGCGTCGTGGGAATTTCGATAATTTCCCACGCGACCTCTGCGAGTTCGGGCGTGGGACGATCGGTGATGGCGATGATGCGTCCGTTGCGCGATTCGACCTCGCGCAGGTTGGAAAGGGTTTTTTCGTAAACGCTGTCGAACGGGATGATCACCACCACCGGCATCTCATCGTCGATGAGCGCGATCGGGCCGTGCTTCATCTCGCCCGCCGAATAGCCTTCGGCGTGGATGTAGGAAATCTCCTTGAGCTTGAGCGCACCTTCGAGCGCGACCGGGTAGTTGATACCGCGGCCTAGATAGAGAAAGTCGCGCGCCTTGCCGTACTTGCGCGCCACGCGTTCGATCTGGCGCTCGCGCTTTTCCAGCACTTCCTTGATTTGCGCCGGGATCGCCAGCGCCGGCTGCAGCATCGCGTTGACTTCGCGCTCGCTGAGCCGGCCGAGACGCGCCGCGAGATGAATCGCGAACAGGTAAAAGGCCTCGATCTGAGTCAGGAAGCACTTGGTCGTGGTGACGCTGATTTCGGGGCCGCAGCGGGTGTAAAGCTGCGCATCCGCCTTGCGCGCGATCGAGGAGTCCACGGTATTGGTGATCGCGAGCAGATGGCATCCGCGCCGGCGTCCTTCTTCCATCGCGGCCAGCGTGTCGGCGGTCTCGCCCGACTGCGACACCGCGATCATCATCGTACGCGCGTCGATCGGCGGCTGGCGGTAGCGGAATTCGGCCGAGTAATCGACCTCGGCCGGCACGCCGCAGAGCTCCTCGATCATGAATTTGCCGATGAGCGAGGAGATCCACGAAGCGCCCGCGCTCACCATCACGATTCGCCCGATCGATCCCGGCCCCGCTGCCGGCCAAAGCTCGCTCTCGAAGCGCACCGCGCTGGAGCCCGCCGCTGCGCGCCCGCTTAGGGTGTCGATCCAGGCCTGCGGCTGCTCGGCGATCTCCTTGCGCAGGTAATGCTGAAAGCCGCCCTTGGTCGCGGCCACCGCGTCCCATTCGATCAGCCGCGGTGCGCGTTCGATCGCCGCGCCGTCGAAGGTCATCAGGCGCACGCCCTTGGCGCTCAGCTCGGCCAGCTCGCCGTCCTCGAGCACGATCGTGCGCCGCGTATGGCCCAGGATCGCCGGAATATCGGAGGCGACGAAGTTCTCGCCGTCGCCGAGGCCAAGCACCAGCGGCGTCGCGGTCTTGGCGGCGACCAGCTTGTCGGGCTCGGTCTCGGACAGGACGACGATCGAGAACGATCCGCGCAATTCGAGCACGGTCTGGCGCACCGCCTCGGTCAGCCCCACACCGGCGCGCACCCGTTCTTCGATAAGATGTGAGATGAGTTCGGTATCGGTCTCGGAGCTGAGCTTGTGGCCGCGCTCGATCAATGCGGCGCGCAGCTCGACGTAGTTCTCGACGATACCGTTATGAATTACCGCGACCGGTCCCGCCTTGTGCGGATGGGCGTTGCCCTCCGAGGGCCGGCCGTGCGTGGCCCATCGGGTATGGCCGATCCCGACCGTTCCCTTAAGCGGCGCGCCTTCGAGCGCGCGGCGCAGGTTCTCGAGTTTGCCGACCGCGCGGCGGATTTCCATCCCCTCGCCGCTGATCGTCGCCACGCCGGCCGAATCGTAGCCGCGATATTCCAGCCGCTCGAGGGCGCCGAGCAGAATCGGGACCGCTTCGGAAGGCCCCACGTATCCGATAATTCCGCACATCGAGGTTCAGCCCTTTCTCAGCCCTTATTAGTCTGCCGGGCCGGGCGGCGCGGCGCTAGTCCGAGCCTTTGGCGTCTGCGCGCCCGCTATGCCGGCGGCGCCAGTCGGCGGTCCATCCAGGCTTTATCTTCTGCGGATGATGCGACACGCAGAGCGCTCCGTCAGGAACCTCGCGCAAGATCGTCGTGCCCGAGGCCACGTAAACGTCGTCGCCAACGCTCACCGGCGCAACCAGCTGCGTGTCGCATCCGATCATGCAGCGGCTGCCGATCCGGGTGCGATGCTTGTCGTAGCCATCGTAGTTGACCGTGATCACGCCGCATCCGATGTTGGTCTCGCGACCTATTTCGGTGTCGCCGAGGTAGCTCAGATGGCTCGCCTTGGTGCCCTCGCCGAGCCGCGCCTTCTTGGTCTCGACGAAGTTGCCGATGCGGTTGTGACCTTCGAGCTCGGTGCCCGTGCGCAGATTGGCGAAGGGGCCGATTTCGCAATGCGGCCCGATGCGGCATTCCTCGGCGCGCACGCCGAGCTTCAGATGGCATCCGTCGCCGATCTCGACATCGCGCAGATACGCCGTGCCTTCGATCCGCACGCCCTCGCCGAGCTTGCTGCGGCCGAGAATCTGGACATTGGGGCCGACCGTCGAGTCGCGGCCGATTTCGACCTCCTCGCCGATATAGGCGGTCGCCGGATCGACGATCGTCACTCCTGCATCCATCAGTTTGCGGTTAACCGCCGCCCTGATCTCCGCTTCCATCTCTGCCAGCTCCTTCAGCGAATTTATCCCGGCGAACTCGGATGCGGCGGGCGCGCGCCACGCGCGTACCGCCGCTCCGCCGCGGCGCGCAATTCCCACCAGGTCGGTAAGATAGTATTCGCCCTGCGCATTGTTTGGGCGCAACTCGCTCAGCGCGGCGCGCAGCGCGGCAGCCCGCGCGAGATAAACGCCCGTGTTGATCTCCCGAATCGCAAGCTCGGCGGGCGACGCGTCGCGCGCCTCCACTATCGCCGCGACCGCACCAGTATCGTCGCGCACGACGCGGCCGTAAGCACCCGCGTCGTCCATCGTCGCGCTGATGAACGATACGGCGGCGCCCGAGCGGCGATGCTCGGCGATAAACGCCTGCAGCGTGGGCGGCCGGATCATCGGCATGTCGCCGTAAAGAATCAGCACGTCGCCGACGAAATCCGGCGCGAAAGCCTCAAGGCCGCAGCGCGCCGCGTCGCCCGTGCCGCGCTGCGCGGGCTGGAGCGCAGTCTCGACGCGCAGACCCCTAATAGAATCGCGCGCGGCCGCCGCGACCGCGTCGCCCTGATGGCCGACGACGACCACCAGCGGCGAAGCGCCCAGCGGCGCAAGCGAGCGCATCACCCGCGTAATCATCGGCTCGCCGCCAAGCTCATGCAGGACCTTGGCCCGCGCCGAGCGCATGCGAGTGCCGAGCCCGGCGGCGAGCACGATCGCTCCCGGAGCGTCCGTCATGATTTCTTCTTTTTGAAGAGCGCGTCGAGCTCGGCACGCGCGTCACGCTCGGGCGGGCGCGGCGCGGCGGCGGCGGCGCGCTTCTCGCCCCCGGCAGCGGCGGGCCCGAAGTATTCGCAGAAGTTCGACCGTTCCTTCTCCACTACCCGCTCCGCCATCGTCTCGCGGCACTGATTGTTGTAGCCGGGGTCGTAAAACAAGCAATTGCGGCATGCGTGCAGTGGCCGGTCGCATCGCTCGCAATGCGCGTGGAATCCGACCCGCTCGACGGTCTCGATCCGATGTCCGCAACTCCAGCAGTTCATCGCCCGGCAGCCCGTGGTTTTTGCGTGCGCTTTTGCGCTTTGCGCCTGCTTGATAGCATAGCGTTTGAATTGGACGCGAGTCGATGCAGGCAGAAATAGAGTCATTCGCGGCGGCGCTGGGCAAAGCCGCGCGCGCGGCCGTCAACACGGTCTCGAGCTACCGCCGGGACTTGTGCGACTTCCGTCGATTTCTGCTCGAACGCGGGGCCGCGCTCGATTCTGGCGGCGCGGAAGTCGACCCCGACGCGATCACCACCGATCATATTCGCGGCTATCTTTCCGAAGCGATGAAGACGCTCGGCCGCGCCACCGTCCAGCGCCGCCTCTTCGCGATCAAGGCGTTCTTCCGCTGGCGCGAAACGATGGCCGGGGCGGCGAGTCCCGCGCGCTCGCTCCGCTCGCCGCGCACTCAGCGCCGGCTGCCGGCGATCCTGCCCGAAGACGACGTCCGCCGGCTCATCGAAGCCGACGCCGAGGAATCGTCGCCGGCGGCGCTCCGTGACCGCGCGATCCTGGAGACGCTCTACTCCTCGGGCCTGCGCGTGAGCGAACTGGTCGGCCTCAACTGGCGCGATATCGACGACGACGTCGGGATGGTGCTGGTGCGCTCGGGCAAGGGCAACAAGGATCGGATGGTGCCGATCGGCGAGCCCGCGCTTGACGCGCTCAAGGCGTGGCGGCGCGCGATGCCGGTGGCGTGGGAACTCGACGGGCCCGTGATCACCAATTTGCGCGGCGGGCGGCTGACGACGCGCGCGGTCGAAAACATCCTCGCGCAGCGCATCGTGGCGGCGGGCCTTGGCGCGTCAATCACGCCGCACGGATTGCGTCATTGCTTCGCCACCCACATGCTTAATTCGGGCGCCGACCTGCGCTCGATCCAGGAGATGCTCGGCCACGCGAGCCTCGCCACCACGCAGCGCTACACCCACGTCAGCGTCAATCGTTTGCGAGAGGTTTACCGCCGTGCCCATCCGCGCGCCTGAATACGACACCGCCATCCACGGCACGACCATCCTATGCGTGCGCAACGCGGGCCACGTTGTGGTTGCGGGCGACGGCCAGGTCAGCGTCGGCCAGACCATCATGAAGCACGGGGCGCGCAAGGTACGCCGGCTGCACGACGACAAGGTGCTGTCGGGCTTCGCCGGCTCGACCGCCGACGCGCTGACGCTGTTCGAGAAATTCGAGGGCAAGCTTCAGGCGTTCAACGGCAACCTGCGCCGCGCTGCGGTCGAGATGGCCAAGGACTGGCGCACCGACCGCGTGTTGCGGCGGCTGGAGGCGATGCTGATCGTCGCCGACCGCGAAAGCTCGCTTTTGCTCTCGGGGCTGGGCGACGTGATCGAGCCGGACGACGGGATCCTGGCGATCGGATCGGGCGGCAACTATGCGCTCGCGGCGGCGCGCGCGCTGGTGCGCCACGCCCCGGCGATGAGCGCGCGTGAAATTGCCGAGGGCGCGATGCGCGTGGCCGCGGAGATCTGCGTGTACACCAACGATCGGTTTATAATTGAAGAGCTGTAGAGAGCCGGCGCCGCCGGCGCGGCCCAGCCGGAGCTGCGCGCGGAGAAGGCGGCGGCCATGTTGAAGGAGCAATGGCAAGTTCGCACGTGATGACGCCGCGGGAAATCGTCTCCGAGCTCGACCGCTATATCGTCGGCCAGCACGACGCCAAGCGCGCCGTCGCGATCGCCCTGCGCAACCGCTGGCGGCGACAAAATGTTGCGCCCGAGCTGCGCGACGAAATCGCGCCCAAGAATATCCTGATGATCGGCCCAACCGGCGTCGGCAAGACCGAGATCGCGCGCCGCCTCGCGCGTCTCGCGCAAGCCCCGTTCGTCAAGGTCGAGGCCTCGCGCTACACCGAGGTCGGCTACGTCGGGCGTGACGTCGAATCGATGATCCGTGACCTCGCCGAAATCGCGGTCAAGATGGTCCGCGAGGAGGAGCGCGCGAGGGTCGCGATCCAGGCCCGCGACGCCGCCGAGGAGCGCCTGCTCGACATCCTTTATCCGCCGCCCGCCAAGGTTCGCCGCGCGGTCGGGATCGCACCCGACGCCGGCGACGCCGCCGGCGATTCGCACGCCGATACACGCGAGAAACTCCGCAAACTCCTGCGCCAGGGCAATCTCGACGATCGCGAGGTCGAGGTCGAAACCAGCGCGCAGGCCTCGCCGATGGTCGAAGTGCTCGCACCGCAGGGGATGGAGGAGATGGGCACGAACATGCGCGAGCTGCTGGGCCAGTTCATGCCCAAGAAGTCCAAGCGGCAGAAGGTCAAGGTGCCGCAGGCGCTCGAGCTGCTGACCCAGGAGGAGGCCGCGCGCCTGGTTGACATGGAGAAGGTCGCGCAGGAAGCGATCAACCGCGCCGAGCAGTCGGGGATCGTCTTTATCGACGAGATCGACAAGATTGCCGGCCGCGAGGCCCACGGCCCCGACGTCTCGCGCGAAGGAGTGCAGCGCGACCTCCTGCCGATCGTCGAGGGCTCGACCGTCAATACCAAGTACGGCGCGATTCGCACCGACCACGTCCTGTTCGTCGCCTCGGGCGCCTTCCATACCTCCAAGCCCTCCGACCTGATTCCCGAGTTCCAGGGCCGGTTTCCGATTCGGGTCGAGCTGCGCGCGCTCACCCGCGACGACTTCATCCGCATCCTGACCGAGCCCGAGAACGCGCTGACCCGCCAGTACGTGGCCTTGATGGCGACCGAGAACGTGCATCTGACCTTCACCGCCGACGCGGTGGCGGCGCTGGCCGAGATCGCGGCCGAGGTCAACTCGCGCTCGGAGAATATCGGCGCGCGCCGCCTCCATACCGTGCTCGAACGCCTGCTCGAGGAGTTGTCGTTCAGTGCGCCCGAGCTGAACGAGCGCACGGTCACGGTTGACAGCGACTACGTTCATCGGCGGCTCGACCCGATCGTCAAAAACGAGGACCTGTCGCGCTACATTTTGTAGCGCCGTCGTATAGCATTGACGGCTCAGCCGGTGCGCGGGCGGGCGCGGCGATGCGCCGCCCGACGCGGCGCGATGCGCCGGCTGTCCGGCGGCGGAGAAGGAGACGGTGCAGGATCCAATCACAAGTGCGTCGGTACTGGTCGAGGCGCTGCCCTACATCCAGCGCTTTCGCGGCAAGACCCTGGTAATCAAATACGGCGGCCACGCGATGGAAGCGGCCGATCTGCGTGAGAGCTTCGCCCAGGACGTCGTGCTGCTGAAGGCGGTCGGTATTAATCCCATCGTGGTCCACGGCGGCGGCCCGCAAATCAACCATCTCATCGAACGCCTCGGGCTCACCTCGAAATTCGTGCGCGGGATGCGGGTGACCGATGAGCCGACGATGGAAGCGGTCGAGATGGTGCTGCAGCGGCTCAACAAGGAGATCGTCGCTCTCATCTCGCGCCACGGCTGCCGCGCGGTCGGGCTTTCGGGCAAGGACGGCGACCTGATCGTCGCGCGCCGGCTCGAGATGACCGTCGCCGATGAAACCGGCGCGCCGGCCAAGGTCGATATCGGCCTGGTGGGCGAAGTCGCGGAAGTCAATCCGCAGGTGCTGCGTACACTCGAGACCGCCGGCTTCGTCCCGGTGATCGCGCCGGTCGGCCACGGCCGCGACGGCCTGACCTACAACATCAACGCCGACGTAGCCGCCGGCGACCTCGCGGCCGCGCTCGGCGCGGAAAAGCTCATCCTGCTGACCGACGTCGAGGGCGTGAAGGGCAAGGACGGCAAACTCATCCCGACGCTTACGGTTTCCGAGGCCAAGAAACTGATCGCGGCGGGCGCGATAAGCGACGGCATGATCCCCAAGGTTGAATGCTGCGTCGCGGCGCTTAAGGGCGGCGTCGGCAAGACCCACGTGCTCGACGGGCGCACGCGCCATGCGATCCTGCTCGAGATTTTCACCGAGGCGGGGGTCGGTACCGAGGTCGTGGCGGACAGGTAAAACCGGCGCGGGGCGAGCATTCTGCGCCGCCATGTGGCATACAGCTTGGATGGCCCCCGGCGCGATCCGCGCGCCCGACGTGCGGCCGCGGCGTCGCGGGGCCCTTTTTGGACAGGAAGGATCACGATGAACAACGCTGAAATCGTCGACCTCGCCCATCAGAATCTCATGAACACTTACGGGTGCGTGCCGCTCGCTTTCGTGCGCGGCACCGGCGCCTATCTCTACGACGCCGACGGCAACCGCTACCTCGATTTTTTCTGCGGTCTCGCCGTAACTTCGCTCGGCCACTCGCATCCGCGTGTCGTGCGCGCGATCAAAGAACAGGCCGAAAAGCTGACCCACGTCTCCAACGTGTTCCACACCGAACCGATGGCGCGGCTGGCGGCGCGGCTGTGCGGCCATTTCGGCGACGGGCGGGTGTTCTTTTGCAATTCGGGCGCGGAGGCGAACGAAGCCGCGCTCAAGCTCGCGCGCCGCTGGGGTCACGATCGCGGCGCCGGCCGCTTCGAGGTGGTTTCCACGCTCGGCTCGTTTCACGGCCGCACCTTCGGCACGCTCAGCGCAACCGGCCAGGAGAAATACCATATCGGCTTCCAGCCGCTGCTGCCGGGCTTCCGCCTCGTCCCCTACGATGACGTGGACGCTCTGGACAAGGCCATCCGCGACGAAACGGTCGCGATCCTGCTCGAGCCGATCCAGGGCGAGGGCGGCGTGGTCACGCCGCGCCCCGACTATCTGAAGCGCGTGCGCGACCTCTGCGACCGGCGCAAAATTCTCTTGATCCTCGACGAGGTGCAGACCGGGATCGGACGCACAGGCAAGCTCTTTGCCTGGCAGCATGCCGGGGTAAAGCCGGACATCATGACGCTGGCCAAGGCGCTCGGCGGTGGGTTGCCGATCGGCGCGATGATCGCAAAAAGCCTGGTCGCGCAGAGCCTCACCCCCGGCAGTCACGGCTCGACCTTCGGCGGCAATCCGGTCTCCTGCGCCGCGGCGGGCGCCGTGCTGGACACGCTCGAGCAGGACGGCGCGCTCGAGAACGCGGCCGGCGTCGGCAGCTACATGCTCGAACGCCTGCGCGCGTTCGCCAAAGGCTGCCCGCGAGTGGCCGAAGTGCGCGGGCTCGGCATGATGATCGGTATCGTGCTTCGCGGCGAGGCCAAGAGCGCGGCCGAGGCGTGCATACGCGAGCGGCTGCTGGTCAACGCCACGGCGGAGAACGTGCTGCGGCTTTTGCCGCCGCTCATGCTTACGCGCGACGAGGCCGACGCCGGGCTCAAGATAATCGAGCGCGCGCTCTCGGCCGCGGCGCCTGGGGCCGCGCAATGAACGTGGCCAGGGCATCGCGCCAGTCCGCGCGCTCCCCCGTCGCGCCGCGCAATCGGAGCCCGCAGCGCACCAAGCGCGACCTGCTTGACCTCGCCTCGCTTAGCCCCGACGAACTGGCGCGGGTGCTGGCGCTGGCGGGGCGGCTCAAGGCCGAACTCCGCGCGGGCCTCGAGCATCCTTATCTCCGCGGCCGCACGCTCGCGATGATCTTCCAGAAGCCCTCGCTGCGCACGCGGATCACCTTCGAGACCGGGATGGCGCAGCTCGGCGGCCACGCTATCTATCTTGCCCCGCAGGACATCGGGATCGGCGAGCGCGAGTCGGTCAAGGACGTGGCGCGCAATCTGTCGCGCTGGGTCGATCTCATCATGATTCGTACCTTCGCCCACGAGATATGCGTCGAGCTCGCTCTGGAAGCCACCGTGCCGGTGATCAACGGGCTCACCGACCTGCTCCATCCCTGCCAGCTGCTGGCCGATCTGCTGACCCTGCGCGAACGCTTCGGCGATCTGGGCAAGCTTGCCGTCGCCTACATCGGCGACGGCTTCAATCTCGCGCAGAGCTGGATCGAGGCGGCTGCGCTCGCCGGCTTCGAGCTGCGCCTGGGATGCCCGCGCGGCTATGAACCGCAGCGCGAATTCGTCGAGCGGATGCTCCGCGGCAAGTTCGGCATCCTTACACACGATCCGGTCGAGGCGGTCCGCGGCGCCGACGTCGTCTATACCGACACTTGGACGTCGATGGGCCAGGAGAAAGAGGCGGCGCAGCGCCGGCGCGATTTCAAGGCCTTCCAGGTCAATCGCGATCTCATGGCGCACGCGCGCCGCGGCGCGTTCGTGATGCATTGTCTGCCGGCCCATCGCGGCGAGGAGATCACCGACGACGTGCTCGACGGTCCGCGCTCGCTCGTGCTCGACCAGGCCGAAAACCGCCTGCACGCGCAAAAGGCCGTGATGGTCTGGCTGCTGCGGCCTGCGATAATCGGCGCCGTCGCCGTCCCCGGCGCTACTTAAGGCGCGGGCGCGAATGCCTTAAGATGGCGGCGTGGCTACCGCGGAAATAAAAAAACTGGTGCTCGCCTATTCGGGCGGCCTCGACACCTCGGTCATCCTGCGCTGGGTACGCGATTTCTACGGCTGCGAGGTTGTCGCCTACTGCGCCGACGTCGGCCAGGCCGAGGAGACCACCGGCCTGGAGCAGAAAGCGCTCGCGACCGGCGCGAGCAAGCTCTACCTCGAGGACCTGCGCGAAGAGTTCGCCCGCGACTTCGTCTTTCCGATGATGCGCGCCAATGCAGTCTACGAAAGCTACTACTTGCTCGGCACGTCGATCGCGCGTCCGGTGATCGCCAAGCGCCAGGTCGAAATCGCGCGCACCGAGGGGGCCGACGCCGTCGGCCACGGCGCCACCGGCAAAGGCAACGACCAGGTGCGCTTCGAGTTCACCTTCGCGCGCCTCGCGCCCGACCTGAAAGTGGTCGCGCCGTGGCGCCATCCGCAATGGCCGTTTCGCGGCCGCGCCGACATGCTCGCCTACGCCGCCGAGAAAAAAATTCCCGTTCCGGTCACCGCCGAGAACCCCTACTCGATGGACCGCAACCTCGTGCACATCAGCTACGAGGGCGGCATCCTCGAAGACCCATGGCGTGAACCCTACGACGACATGTTCCGGCTCACCGTCGCGCCGCAGAGTGCGCCCGACGCGCCCGAGTACGTCGAGATCGAATATGCGGGCGGCGACCCTGTCGCGATAAACGCCAAGCGGCTTTCGCCGGCCGCGCTGATCGAGCAGGCCAACGCGATCGCGGGAAAACACGGGATCGGCCGCGTTGACCTGGTCGAAAACCGTTACGTCGGCATTAAATCGCGCGGGGTTTACGAAAGCCCGGGCACCACGATACTGCTCCACGCCCATCGCGCGGTCGAACAACTCGCGCTCGACCGCGAGACCCTCCATCTGCGCGACTCGCTGGTGCCGCGCTACGCCGAGATGGTGTACAACGGCCAGTGGTTCGCGCCCGAACGCGAGGCGATGCAGGCGCTGGTCGATCGCGCGCAGCAGAGCGTGACCGGCGTCGCCCGGCTAAAGCTGTTCAAGGGCAGTGTCTCGATCGCCGGGCGCAAGTCGCCCAACTCTCTGTATGACCCGACGCTAGCGAGTTTCGACGAGGCCGGCGGCTACCGGCAGGCCGACGCCGACGGTTTTATCCGGCTCAACTCGATGCGCCTGCGCGCACTGGCGCGCCTGGGCCGCCGCAAAGCCGAGGGCAGCCAGTAACCCGCGCGATGCCATGGGCAAGGTGATTCAGTTCAGGCCCTCGCGGCCGACGCCCCGGCTGGTACCGCGTCCGGGCCAGAAGTGCCCCAGGTGCAATCACAAGATGGACGTTCACATCACCCATCCCAACGGCGTGACGAGTTGCGCGGCGCGCGGATGCTTCTGCCGGATCGCCGCCCCGCGAACCTGACCCGCATCGTGCATCGGGATCTCCGCACTGAAAGTGAAAAAAACCAGCCGACCAAAGCCTATCGCCGCCAGGCTATCCAATAGGGCTACCGCCGGCGTCGCCGCCAAAACGCCGCGGGGCTCCGGCGGGCTGATTCGCGGCCGGTTCGCGCGCGCGCGCCTGCCTGAGGTCGAAGCCTTCACCGCCTCGCTGCCGTTTGACCGCCGCCTGTATCGCCATGATGTCCGCGGATCGATCGCGCACGCGCGGATGCTCGCGCGGACGGGCCTGTTGCGGCGCGCCGAGGCCGCGAAGATCGTCGCGGGGCTCCGCGCGATCGAACGCGAGATCGATTCCGGCCGCTTCCACTTCGCGCTGGCGGATGAGGACATTCATCTCGCGATCGAGCGCCGCCTGACCGAGCGCATCGGCGCGCCGGCGCGCAAGCTCCATACCGCGCGCTCGCGCAACGACCAGGTCGCGCTCGACTTGAGGCTCTATCTCCGCGACGAACTGGCCGAGATGATCGAGCTTGTCGGTGGACTGCGCCGCACATTGATCGCGCTCGCCCGCCGCCATCTCGGCACCGTGATGCCCGGCTACACCCATCTGCAGCGCGCGCAGCCGGTCACGCTCGCGCATCACCTCGCCGCCTACGTCGAGATGCTTGGGCGCGACCGCGAGCGTTTCGCCCAGGCGCTCGAGCGCACTGCGGTGATGCCGCTTGGGGCGGGTGCGCTCGCCGGCACGACGCTGCCGATCGACCGCCATCTGGCCGCGCGCGAGCTCGGCTTCGAGCGAATCAGCGAGAACAGCCTCGATGCGGTCTCGGACCGCGACTTCGTGGTCGATTTTCTCGCCGCCGCTGCGCTCGCGGCCGTGCATCTGTCGCGGATGGCCGAGGAGATTATCCTCTGGAGCAGCGCCGAGTTCGGCTTCGTTGCCCTGCCCGACGAATTTTCCACCGGCAGCTCGATGATGCCGCACAAGAAGAATCCCGACCTGCTCGAGCTGATCCGCGCAAAGAGCGGCCGCGTGATCGGCGACCTGATGGCGATGCTGACGGTGCTAAAGGGCCTGCCGCTCGCGTATAATTCCGATCTGCAGGAAGACAAGGAGCGCGTCTTTGACGCGCTCGATACGTTGAAGCCGGCGCTGCGGCTGCTCGCGCTGCTGTGGCCGCGGCTGCGCTTCGATGCGGCGGCAATGCATGCGGCAGCTGGCGGCTTTGCGCTCGCGACCGACCTTGCCGAGTACCTGGTGCGCCGTGGCGTGGCTTTCCGCCGCGCGCACGAGATCGTCGGCGCGCTGGTGCGCGAGGCGTCCGCCGCTGGCCACACGCTCGAGGAGTACACGCTCGCGGACTTGCGGCGCCACGCCTCCGCGTTCGGCGCCGACGCTTTGCGCGGCCTGAGCGCTGCGGGCAGCGTTAACGCGCGCAACCTGCCCGGCGGCCCTGCGGCGGCGGCGATGCGCCGATATTTGAGGAGAGTCGAAGACTGATGAAGCGGTGGCGGATTCTGACCGCGGCGGTAATCGCGATTGCACTAGCGTCCGGATGCGGGGCGAAGAGCCGCCCGGTCGCGCCTGAGCTGGTCCATCCGGATCGCGTCAACGATCTTTCGGCCAAATCCGATCCCAAGGGTATCAAGCTGACCTGGAGCCGGCCGATGAAATATAGCGGCGGCAAGGCGCTGAAGGATCTCGCGGGCTTCCGCCTGCTGCGCTCGGAAGGCGACGGCTCGCTCACCGACCTCGCCGAGTTGCCGATTACCGACCAGGAACGCTTTCAAAAAGTGCGCCGCTTCGCATATATCGACACCACCGCGCAAATCGGCCACAGCTATCGCTACACGATGATCGCCGAGACCGCCGACGGCTACCAGAGCGACCCCTCCAACGTCGCCATGGGTACGCGCACGACGCCCACGCCGCCGGTCACGCCCGAGAATTTTAAATTGCCGGCGCCCGCGCCGCTCCCCGGCATGACGGCGCCGCCGGCGGCGACGACGCACTAAACCGCCGCGCCGAAGAGCCGCGCGCCTCGTTTATCGATTCGGTGCGGCTGTGATAGAAACGATGGCTGCCCCGGCCGCGCGCGCATTAGGCCCCGCGGCCCGGGCCTCACACATGAATTACTTCGCCTACAAGGATAATCGGCTGTTCGCCGAAGAGGTCGCAATTTCCGATCTCGCGGCGCGCTTCGGCACCCCGTTTTACGTCTACAGCACGCGCACGCTCCGTCGTCACTACCGGGTCATGGACGAGGCCTTTGCCGGCACCGACCACCTGATCTGCTACGCGATGAAAGCGCTCTCCAATCTGAGCGTGCTCAAGCTTTTCGCCGCGATGGGATCGGGCTTCGACATCGTCTCGGTGGGCGAACTGATGCGCTGCATCAGGGCCGGGGCCGATCCGGGCAAGATCGTTTTCTCCGGCGTGGGCAAGACCGACGAAGAACTGAAGGCCGCGATCGAGGCGGGCATCCTGATGATCAACGTCGAGTCCGCTCCCGAACTGCATCGCGTGGCCGCCGTCGGCGCGCGGATGCGCCGGCGCGCGCCGGTCAGCCTGCGGGTCAATCCCGACCTCGATCCGGGAACCCACCCGCACATCTCGACCGGCCATCGCGACAGCAAGTTCGGCATACCGCTCGCCCAGGTGCACGAATACTACGCCGAGGCGCGCGCGCTCCCCGATCTCGACCTGGTCGGGCTCAGTACGCATATCGGCTCGCAGATAACCGACACCTCGCCCTTCAGCGAAGCGGCCAACAAGGTGGCGGCTATCGTCAAGGCGCTCCGCGAAAGCGGCCTGGCGCTGCGCTATCTCGACCTCGGCGGCGGCCTCGGTATTCCCTACCAGGAAGAACCGCCGCCGCCGGCGGAGTACGCGGCCGCGCTGCTGGGGCCGCTGCGCGGACTCGGACTTAAGTTGATCATCGAGCCGGGCCGCGTGATGGTCGGCAACGCCGGCGCGCTGGTGACGCGCGTGCTCTACGTCAAGGAGACCGACGTCAAGCGCTTCATCGTGGTCGACGGCGCGATGAACGATCTCATCCGGCCCGTGCTTTACGAGGCTTACCATCAGATACTTCCGGTTGAGCGGCGGACGGGCGACCCGATCGTTACCGCCGACGTCGTGGGCCCGGTGTGCGAGAGCGGAGATTTCTTCGCCCGCGAGCGCGAGCTCAGCGCGCCGCGCGACGGCGACCTGCTGGCCGTGATGAGCGCGGGCGCGTATGGCTTCGTGATGGCGTCGAACTACAACAGCCGCCCGCGCGCACCCGAGATAATGGTTGACGGCGCCGAGACGTACGTCGTGCGCGAGCGCGAGAGCTTCGAGGATCTGGTGCGCGGCGAAAAACTCGTCAGCCTGCCGCCCGGAGGAGCCGCCTGATGGCGAAGCTCGCCTTCACCAAGATGCACGGTTGCGGCAACGACTACATCTACCTCGTTGCCGATCGCGTGCGTCCGGCGGACCCGGCCGCCTTGGCGCGCCGGCTCTCCGATCGCCGCTTCGGCATCGGTGGCGACGGAATTATCATGCTCGCGCCGTCGAAAAGCGCCGACGTGCGGATGGAGATGTACAACGCGGACGGCAGCCGCGGCGAGATGTGCGGCAACGGCATCCGCTGCGTCGCGCGCCTGCACTACGAGCGCGCCACGCGCCCGCGCAACCCCATGCTGATCGAGACCGACTGCGGGCTCAAGACGGTGGAGCTGAGGCTCGAAGGCGGACGCCCCGTCGAGGCGACGGTCGATATGGGCGAGCCGATTCTCGAAAGCCGTGAAATCCCGGTCGCCGCCGACGGCCGCGTCATCGACCATCCGCTCGAGGTCGGCGGGCGCCTATGGCGCATCACCGCGGTCTCGATGGGCAATCCGCACTGCGTCGTATTCGTCGACGACGAGGCGATCTTCGCGCTTGAGGATTCCGAATTCGCCCGCGTCGGACGCCAGTTCGAGCACCATCCGTTCTTTCCCCGCCGCGTCAACACCGAGTTCATCCTGCCGATCGCGCGCGACCGGCTGCGGATGCGGGTGTGGGAGCGCGGCTCGGGCGAAACGCTCGCCTGCGGTACCGGCGCCTGCGCGTCGCTGGTCGCCGCGGTGTTGACCGGGCGCGCCGAGCGCCGTGCAACCCTGGAATTGCGCGGCGGCAAACTCGGAATCGAATGGCGCGAGCGGGGCGAGGGCGCCAATCACGTGATGATGACGGGCGAAGCGGTCGAGGTGTTCAGCGGCGAAGTCGAAGTGGGCGACGCCGAACTGACGCCGGTCGTAGCGTAAATCTGGAGGCGAAGCGATGTTCAACGGCGCACTGACGGCTTTGGTGACCCCTTTTCGCGACGGCGAAGTTGACGAGCAGGCGCTGCGTGAAGCGGTCGAGTTCCAGATTCAGAGCGGCATCGACGGCCTCGTGCCCTGCGGCTCGACGGGAGAGTCGGCCACGCTCACCCACTCTGAGCACGAGCAGGTGATCCGGATCGTCGTCAATCAGACGCGCAAGCGCGTGCCCGTGGTGGCCGGCACCGGCTCGAACTCGACCGCCGAGGCGATCCGTCTGACCGCCTCCGCGCGCGAAGCCGGCGTCGACGGCGCGCTGATGATCTCGCCCTACTACAACAAGCCCACCCAGGACGGTATCTTCAGGCACTACAAGATGGTCGCGGCGGCGGTCGATCTGCCGCTCATCGTTTACAACATCCCCGGACGCACGGCCTCCAATATCGCGCCCGAAACTTTCGCGCGGCTGTGCGAAATCCGCAACGTGGTGGCGATCAAGGAAGCCTCGGGTTCGATGGACCAGGTCTCCGACATCCGGCGCCTGTGCGGCGACCGTCTGACGATCCTGTCGGGCGACGACGCGCTGACGCTGCCGATGATGGCGCTCGGCGGCAAGGGCGTGGTCGCGACCGTCAGCAACCTGATGCCGCGCGAGACGCACGAGCTGGCGGCGGCCGCGCTGGCGGGCGACTACCCGCGGGCGCGCGAGCTGCACTACAAGCTTCTGCCGCTGGTGCGCGCGATCTTCGTCGAGACAAATCCGATCCCGGTCAAGCAAGCGCTCGCCTTCATGGGCAAGTGCACGGCCGAGATGCGGATGCCGCTCACGCCGATGTCGCCCGGCCCGGCGGAAAAGCTCCACGCGCTGATGAAGGAGATGCGCCTCATCTGAGGCGCTGGGACGCGCGGCCGGTTCTTCAGCGCACGGCAAGAGGACCGAAACGCGCGGCACGCGGGTCCTGAGCAGGGCTGCCGACGCTTATTTTGTCCATGTCGTCCATGCGCGACAACGCGTACTCCAGCGGCTGCGCGGACACCACGACCGTTCCCTGGTACGGATGCGCGAGCTCGAGAATCGCAAGTATGGTCAGGCCCAGCAGAGTGGAGAAAATCGCGCACATCAGCGCCTGCGAAGCGAACGCCTCGAGACCGAAGAAGTAGCTGAAGCCGATCGTGATCAGCAGTCCGGCGTAAATCACCAGCCACACGACCGACGGCAGATCTTCTCTCGAATACAGGTAGCGCAGGTTGCCCTCTTCGGTGAGCTTCGAAAGCTGATCGAAACTCTTGTCGACCAGCAGGGTCTGGCGCGGATCGTCGGGCCTGTACGTCATGACGATTTGCCATAGCGGTTGCGTGCCGAGGGAATCATCGATGCCGGCGAAATTCGCGTGCTCCATGGCCGGCCATTCGACGTCGATCAGGTGATGGGTGTACGCGCGGATCGCATGCTGCATTTCGCCGGCGGCAGGCGCGGGGAAGCCCTTGGAGAGCCGATAGAGGGAGACCAGCGCCACTCCTTCTTCCTGAACATTGGCGCTTGCGCGATCGAAGCGCTCCCATGCCGCCACGATCACGAACGCCAGCAGCAGCCCGTAGAAGGCGCCGAGCACTCCAAAAGTGAACCCGGCCACCTCGTGGTTTTTCTTTAAGGCCTCGACCGGCACCAGCTTCCGCACGGTGTAAAGCCCGAGAACGCTCAGTCCGGAGAAAATCACCGTGACGATGATTATCTGCTCGAGCGTCGAAAGGTAGAGCAGCTGTTCCATTCGCGTCCCCCTGATTGGTTTCAGGCACCGCGGAAATTATACGCGGTTGGGGGAGCAAAAAAGCTGCATGACAGCGGGGAGAAACCCCGCAGGCATCCGGATCCGGTTGCGCGGCTCGAGACCTGCAAAACCCTCCCGGAAACGGGCATTTCCTGTCGCCTGCCTGCCGTTGGCAGAAGGCGCTCGCGGCTACTCGAATGTCAATACCGTCCGGGACACCTCGCCCGCCTTCATCGCGCGGAACGCCTCGTTCACGTCCTCGAGCCGGCCGCGGCGCGAGATCATGTCGTCGAGGTTGAGCCGTCCCTGGAGGTAGAAATCGATGTACCGCGGCATGTCGATGCGGAAGCGGTTCGAACCCATCAGCGAGCCCATGATCCGCCGCTCGGTGAGCAGCTTGGGCCCGTCGATCTCGACCTTCTGCCCGACCGGGATCATCCCGATCACGGTTGCGGTGCCGCCCGGCGCGAGCGCTTCGAAACACTGCTCGGCGGCCTTCTTGAGCCCGATCGCCTCGAACGCATAGTCCACGCCGCCGTCGGTCATCTTCTGGATCGCCTCAACCGGATCGGCCGACGACGCGTCCACCGTGTGGGTGGCGCCCAGGCGCTTGGCGGTCGCGAGCTTGTGCTCGAACATGTCCACCGCGATGATCATCGCGGCGCCGGCGATGCGCGCGCCCTGGATCGCGGAAAGCCCGATCCCGCCGGCGCCGAAGACCGCCACCGTCGAGCCCGGCTCGACCTTCGCCGTGTTGAGCGCGGCGCCGACACCGGTGGTCACGCCGCACCCGATGAGCGCGGCGCGGTCGAGCGGCATGTCGTCGCGAATCTTCACCAGCGCGTTCTCATGCACCAGCATCTTCTCAGCGTACGTCGAAAGATCGCTGAACTGGCGGATCATCGCGCCGTCCTTGGACAGGCGCGGCTGGTCGCCCTTGGGGCGGCGGACCGCCGGGCGGTTGGTGCATCGGTACGGATGGCCGGAGTTGCATTGCTTGCAGCGCCCGCAGAACACCGACGGACACGAGATCACGTGATCGCCCGCCTTGAGGTAGGTCACCGCCGAACCGACGCGTTCGACGATGCCGGCGGCCTCGTGGCCGAGCACGGCGGGTGCGGGATGGGGCCACAGCCCTTCGACGAAGTGGAGGTCGCTATGGCAGACGCCGGTGGCAACCGTGCGCACGAGCACCTCGTGCTCGCGCGGTTCGTCAACCTGGATTTCCTCGATGCTGAGCGGTTTGCCGGGTCCATGGAAAATTGCGGCTTTCATCTCGTCTCTCTCCTGTCCGAAGTCAGTCGAACATCAGAACGGTGCGGGCGACCTCGCCGGCCTTCATCGCGCGGAACGCCTCGTTGACGTCGGCGAGCTTGCCGCGCCGCGTGATCATGTCGTCGAGATTGAGGCGGCCCTGCTGGTAAAAATCGATATACCGCAGCATGTCGATGCGGAAGCGGTTGGAACCCATGTTGGTGCCCTGGATCTTGCGCTCGGTGAGGAACTTGGGCCCGTCGAGTTCGACCTTCTGACCTACCGGGATCATGCCGATGATCGTCGCGGTGCCGCCGGGCTTGATGCAATCGAAGCAGTCCTCGGCGAGTTTCTTGAGTCCCACCGCCTCGAACGAGTAATCGACGCCGCCGCTCACCCCGAGACCCGCAACCACTGGCTCCGACGGCTGGCCGGGGCTCGCCAGCTCGCGGATCGCCTTGACCGCGTCGGTGTGGGAGGAATCGACGGTGTGGGTGGCGCCGAGCCGCCGCGCGAGGGCGAGCTTCGACTCGTACTGATCGACGGCGATGATCATCCGGGCGCCCGCGATACGCGCGCCCTGGATCGCCGCGAGGCCCACGCCGCCGCATCCGAAGACCGCGACTGTGCTTCCGGGCTCGATCCGCGCAGTGTTGAGCACCGCGCCGACGCCGGTCGTGACGCCGCATCCGATGAGCGCAGCGCGGTCGAGCGGCATGTCGTTGCCGATCTTCACCAGCGCATTCTCGTGCACCAGCATCTTCTCGGCGTAGGTCGAAAGGTCGGCAAACTGGCGCATCGGCTGGCCCTTGAGCGCAAGGCGCGGTTTGTCGGTCTTGCGCCGCTGGGTGGCCGCGCGATTGGTGCATCGGTTGGGATGGCCCGCCATGCAGTCGTCGCAGTAGCCGCAGAAGACCGAGAGGCAAGCGATGACGTGGTCGCCGGGTTTCACGTAATCGACGGCCTTGCCGACCGCCTCGACGATGCCGGCGGCTTCATGGCCCAGTACCGCGGGCGCCGGGAAGCTGTAAAAGCCATCGACGAAGTGCAGATCGCTGTGGCAGACGCCGCTCGCCACGGTGCGCACCAGGACCTCGCGATCCATCGGCTGGTCGATCTCGACGTCTTCGACAACGAGCGGCTGCTTGGGACCATAAAATACGGCGGCTTTCATCGTCGCAATCCTCCTCAGAATTTTAGCGGCGAAGCCTCAACTCGCGGCCCCGCGCTCCCCGGACCGCCGGCAGTCTGACTCGACTAGGTTGCTGGTTATCGGCTGTCTGGGTTGTGCCGGACTCGATTATTACGCGGGTTCGATTTCGCGCACTCGATTTCCGATAGACCACGGCGCCGCCGCGGCTGTCAAGTTCGCGCGTCGCGCCCGCGCAGCGCGCACTTGGTTCCGACCGTGTGCGCGCCGGCCTAAATCTGATCTTCGTAAGGTTTGGGCGCACCGCCCACGAAAGCTGCCAAGGTTACATAGCACACGAATATCCAGTCCTGAGGGTCTGCCGGCAGCCGCGTCGGCGGCGCCACCAAAGCCACGGCGCAAGCTACTGCCAGAGCCAGCAGATAGAGCGCGATCGCCGGCAGGACACCGGCGAGGTATCGCACCGCCAGGATGACAGCCACGGCTATAGCGCCGAAGATGAACGGCGCCTCGCGCGCCCACGGCGGAAAGGCCTCAAGGAAGGGAAAGAACGGCAGCCATTCGCGGAGGAATCGCTCCACCGCGTCGCGCTCCATCAGCAACCGTCCGACGGTGCCGCTCAGCAATAGCACGAGCATCGCGGTCAGGAGTGCCGCGGGCAGCGAAGGATAGACCAGTTCTTCTCCGACTTCTCGAGAGGCCATGGCCGTGTGATGCGTATACTGCATCAGCGGGAAATTAGAGTCTATAGATTCGTAAATAGATAATTTTACGCCAGAAATCGCCATCTACGAGCCAATTCGGCAAGTTGTCAGCGGATAGACCGTCGGAAACGAAAATTGCAAACGCGCGGCGCCGCCACATCACAAGTGCTCGCGCGCGGTCAAAACGTCGGGGCCTTGAAATTTTATGTCCGGCGAGAGGAGCCGTGAATTAATGGCGACGATTCAGCGGTGCGCGAACTTGTTCTCACAGTTATTGCCGAACGTGAACGAATAGAGGGAGAGACCGGGCTCGAGCGCGTAGAGTTGCAGCAGATGGCCGCCGAACTCGTCGTTGTTGACGACGTAGTACATCCGCTTGGCGCCGAGCTCCAGGTAGGTCCGGCCGTCGCTTGCGGCGCGCACGTCGACGCCCCAGGCCGGCTTGGGTAGCGGCTTGCCGTCCTGTTCGACACAGAGCCGATGCGGTTTCGCGTCGTCAGAGCCGGCCACCAGGTAAACCGACTTGGCGCGGTAGTGCAGCGCGATCGAATCCCCCGGCGGCTTGGCCTCGACCGCATGACGCACGTATTCGTCGGCCGCGAGCCATCGGCCATTGAGCGCGAACTCGTCCAGCGGGACGTCGGCCGGCGCCGCGTACACGATCTGACGCGTGCGATCCTCGCCGCCCGGATTCGCGATATTCATCGTGTGCGCGAAGCCGAGATAGGTTTCCGGCGTCGCACGCATACAGACGCCGCCGTTCAAGTCGACGTTCTCGTCTTGCGGAATTCTGTATTTGGTCTGGTTGAAGTCGAGCGCGGGATTGGCCTGTTTGAGCAATTCCTGAATCTTCTGTTCGAAGTAGCCGTACTCGCCCTCGCCCAGGTGTGTGTAGGCGATGTTGCCGTTCTTGTCGATCAGGTAGTCGGCGGGCCAGCCCTCGTTATGAAACGCGTACCAGATTTTGTAGTCGCTATCGATCGCGACCGGAAAATCGAAGCCGAAGCGTTTGGTGGCGTCCGCGACTCGCTCGGGATTCTTGCCGAACTCGAACTCGGGCGTATGCACGCCGACGATCACCAGGCCCAGCGGACGATAAAGCCGATCCCAGCGGCGCAGATAGGGAAAAGTGCGGATGCAGTTGATGCAGGTGTATTCCCAGAAATCGACCAGCACCACCTTGCCGCGCAAATCGCTCAGCTTGAACGGCGCATGGTTGAGGCATCGTTCGCAGCTGAAGTCGGGCGCGGGCGCGCCGACGTGTTCGATCGCGGCGCGCACCGATCCCGTCCCGCCGAGAAAGCCCGCTACAGCGGCCGCTATACCAATCGCGGCCACGGTCAGGCATAGGCGCCGAACCGTGGTCGTCGAAAGCGGGCCAATCGGCGAAGTGCGCACATAGCGTTCCATCGTGCGATGATTCAATGCCCGGCGATCCCGAGGTGTCAACCCGAGGTCGCGGCCGCCGCGCGCTTTTGATCGAACGGTCGCGCGTTTGACCGCTTCCGGACCCGCCTTGACTGCCCGGCTGGGCGTCCTTACGTTTAAAGTCTAACGTAGCGGCAAGGAGTAAAGTTCCGATGGCCAGCGAGCTAGTTAACCACGTAACCGACGCGAACTTCGACCAGGAAGTTCTGAAATCCGACAAGGCGGTTTTGATCGACTTCTGGGCGCCGTGGTGCGCGCCCTGCCGGGCCATCGCTCCGATCATCGACGAACTAGCGGGCGAATACGCCGGCCGGCTCAAGGTGGTGAAGATTAACGTTGACGACAATCCCGAAACGCCGGCGCGTTACGGCGTCCGCGGAATTCCGAACCTGCTGATCATCAAGAGCGGTCAGGTCAAGGAGCAGATCGTCGGCGCCGTGCCGAAGAGCCATCTCGTGAAAGCGGTCGATAGCGCGCTCGTCTGATTCGCCCTACCTTACAATCCGTCCGTACAAATCCGATTCTTTACGGCGCCGCCGCGGGTCCCGATGCGGACTCGGGCGGCGCCGTTTTATGCTGGTTCCAGTACGTGATGACCTGGGCTTCGCGGTAGTAGTAGGCGTCGCGCATCTGTACGGGGACGAAGCCCGCCAGGTCGTGGCTATAGTCGAGCACGCGCGGCGCAAGCTGTGAATCGCGGATCACCGCCGTGTCTGCCGGCAGCGTCGCGGTCGCGATCACCACGACCAGCGCCGATACCAGCGCGCCCATCGCGGCGCCGACGACCGCGCCGCCGAGCCGGTCGGCCCAGCTCATGTGCACGGCGCGAATTAGCTGGGCGAGCTTCGAGCCGCCCCACGCCACGACAATCATCACGGTGAGAAAGATGACGATATAACCCAGCGTCGCGCCAGTCGCGGGCTTCAGCGAAAACGCGCGCGCAAGTTGATCGCCGGCCGGCTTGTCGTAAACCGCGGCCAGGTAAAAGGCCGACACCAGCGCGATGAGCGACGAGGCGATGCGCAGGATTCCGCGTCCCGCGCCCATCAATGCGCCGAGTCCGATCGCCGCCAGGATCAGATAGTCGAGACCGTTCATCGCGCCTCACTCCACGTCGTCGATCAACCTATCCCAACGGGGCGCTGCGAACGAGCGACGGCCGTCGCGCTCGCGCTCGCCAAACCGCGCCAATCTGCTTAAATAGCTCCATGGCGTGGGTTTATATCGAGGAACTGGGCCGCCACGTGGGCGAGGAAATCACGCTCAAGGGATGGCTTTACAATCGCCGCTCAAGCGGCAAAATCCATTTCCTGCTGCTGCGCGACGGCACCGGGGTGTGCCAGTGCGTCGCCCTGCTCAATGAAATCGGCGCCGAGGCGTTCTCCGCCGCCGACCACCTCGGTCAGGAAAGCTCGCTCGAGGTGACTGGTGCGGTGCGCGAGGACAAGCGCGCGCCGGGCGGTTTCGAGCTGACGGTCAAGCACTTCAAGGTTTACGCGCCGGCGGCCGACTATCCGATCACGCCCAAGGAGCACGGCGTCGCCTTCCTGCTCGACCTGCGCCACTTGTGGGTGCGCTCGGCGCGCCAGCACGCGATCCTGCGCGTGCGCGACGAGGTCGCCGCGGCGGCGCGCCAGTTCTTTCATGATCGCGGCTTCGTGCTGTTCGACGCACCGATCCTGACCCCGACCTCGTGCGAGGGCACTACCAATCTCTTCGAAATCGACTACTTCGGGGAACGCAAGGCCTATCTCACGCAAAGCGGCCAGCTCTATGCCGAGGCGGGCGCGCTCGCGCTGGGCAAGGTGTATTGTTTCGGCCCCACATTCCGCGCGGAAAAGTCAAAGACGCGGCGCCATCTGACGGAGTTCTGGATGGTCGAGCCGGAGGTCGCATACTACACGCTCGCCGAAGACATGCAGCTCGCCGAGGACTTCGTGGCCTATATCGTTGGCCGCGTGCTCGAACGGCGCGCGGCCGACCTGGCCACGCTCGAGCGCGACCGCGAGCCGCTAAAGCGCGCGGCCCAGACGCCCTATCCGCGAATCACCTACGACGAGGCGATCAAACGGCTGCACGCCAAGGGCCTCGCGGTCAAATGGGGCGACGACCTCGGCGGCGACGAGGAAACGGCGCTCTCGGCGGAGTTCGACCGGCCCGTGATGGTCCATCGCTACCCGGCCGAGTGCAAGGCCTTTTACATGAAGCGCGACCCTGACCGACCGGAAGTGGCGCTCTGCGTCGATATGCTGGCGCCCGAGGGCTACGGCGAGATTATCGGCGGCGGCCAGCGCGAGGACGATTACGAGACGCTGCGCGCGCGCATCGTCGCCCACGGCCTGCCAATCGAGCCGCTCAACTGGTACCTCGACCTGAGACGCTACGGATCGGTGCCGCACGCGGGGTTCGGGATGGGTATCGAGCGGGTGGTCGCATGGCTCTGCGGACTGCATCATATTCGCGAGACGATCCCGTTCCCGCGGATGATGGAGCGCCTGGAGCCCTAAGCAGGCCGTTAGGCTTCAAAGTCAGCCGGTAACAGGCCGCTGGCTCCACAAAAAAAATTCGGCCTCGGAGAGGCTGCTGGCGAGCGAGTTTTCGCGGCGAGGGATTCGCTCCTTTAATCCGTGGGGCGATCGTTGGCGTCCGCAGCCGAGCGCCGGCCCCTGGCGCATCTGCGTGACGCGGCCGAGGCCGCATGTGCGGCAAACGCTTTCCCTGCTTGGGGCGCTGCGCCTTCAGTCGGGCTGCATCCCCACGGCGGATTGCGGATGCACCGGTCGAGCATCATTAGGCTGGCTCATATATCGAGCCCAGCCGTGCGGCCGGGTATCCCGAAGCGGCTCACGCGTGCCGTTCAATGTCAAGTTCGTGATCACAGATCGATCTCTTGCATCCTCGTTGCCCAAGCCACGTTCGCGCGCTAAACAGTTTCCTGTCCGGCGCAATTTTAACGTGATGGTCGCCGTACAGCCTGTAGCAGCACACGGCTTTGGCAAATTTGGCCTTTGTGTGGCTCCGGTTGGCCAAAGCCGCGGAAACTACCACGAGTCGCCGCTCGGCAGGATGATGGGGAGAGGACGGGCGGGGGCAGTTGCGGGGATGTCGAGCGGGCTGGTGGTGATGATGAAAAGGGCCTCGTCGTATGACGCGAGTCGTCGCTTTTCCACTATCGGACCCCGCGGTCCCGTTGGAGGCTAATTCCGCAAGCCGCTCGCAAGCGGCAGCGCGATGCTTCCGGCGGCTCTCGGCAGGTATTCCGGGCTCGCACGACGCTCGCTCCGCAAGATCGGTTCTCACCCAACTTTCCATATTTTCCGCAACATCGTCGTCGTTGGATTTTCAGTGGCTGGAACAATGGCCGTGGGTCAGCTTTGCCCGGTCTCCGTACCTGGGTCGGCCGCCGTCGATCCTCGGGTTCCCGGCGCTACAGTCATAGGAGGTTGCTACCTTGCGGAGCGCACCTTTGGGACGTAGAGAGGCATACATCTCGCGATTCATCGAAGGCTCACTGTCCGGCTTCATCCGGCCGGCCTTTACCGATCCCTTGGGAACCGAGCCAGTTCTCAACCGCCGCGCCCGACCCGCCAGACTTCGCAACTCTACCCGCAATTCGCCGCCCGAATCACCGCCGCTCAATCTGCAATGTGCCCTGCCGATTAACCTGCGCGAATTCCTCGCCGAACAGTTCGGCGCGGACCGGCTCGGCGACGGATTGCGTATCGACGAGGACGGCGTCTTCACGCTCGGACCGGGCGCGGGCGAGGACGCGCTCAGCCGCGTTGCGCGGGCGATCCGCCGCTACTCTACCGAACGCGCGCACGAGCGATGGGATGAATGTGCGACGGCGCTCACCCGTCTATCCGACGATCTCGACCGCGCCGCGGAATCCGGCGAGCGAGTGGTGCTCTGCCTGGGATGCGCGGCGCTCGAGACGGGCGATGACGCCCCCGGACGCCATCGCGAGGCCGGATGCGTGGCGGTTGAGCTGAGCGCTATGCTGCACGCAGAGACCGGCCAAGCCGAGGCGGAATCGCGGGAGCTGCCCGAGAGGCTGCGGCGCACGATCGAAGGCTTCCGGTTGGGCCGGGCAGCGCTCGGTCTGACGCACTACGATCTCGACTGTTACGTCGCCCGCGGTCAGGTGATCTTCACCTGGCGGCCCGTATCAGGCTGAACGGCGACGGAGCACGCACGGCGCGGACATGTGGCCGCGACGCGCCAGGCCTTTGCCGGCGTTACACGGGTTAGCGGTGCTCGGTTGAGCGCTTAGAGGGCAGAGGCGCGGCGGCGGCGCTGTTCCTTGCGGCGGCGGCGTTGGGCTTCGGAGCGCTTGCGTTTGCGGCGGACACTGGGCTTTTCGTAAAAAGCCCGCTTCTTCATTTCCTTGAACACTCCCTCCTTGGCGAGCTTGCGCTTGAGCACCCGCATCGCCTGGTCGAGAGAGCCTTCAACTCGGATTTCCATAGACCTCCCTGTATCTCTCAAAGCAAGACTTTGCAGCTTAAGTCCGCCTCTTGGGCGTGTCAACCGCGGCTCGACGGCCCCGGCCGGCATCGCGCCGCGCCTCGCAGGCCCCGTAAACGCATGTAAATCGCGGGCTCCTTTGCTAGATGGTACCCCATCGCGGCCGGGGGCAGGCGTCTTGCCGCACGGGCTGCCGCGATGTCTGGGCTTTTTTAAGGAAGGGCGGCGGCGCGCGAGCTGCAATCCGCAAAAAGAGGGTTAATGCTAAAGCGGTGTCTGGAAATAAGTTTTCATCCCAAAGATCTGAAGGCTGTCCTTCCGAGCGCAGCGAGGAATCCCGGGTTCCACGAAAAATCGAATAAAGACCCGGGATTCCTCGGTCGCTGACTCCCTCGGAATGACACCTTGAGGCTTTTCCGGATAGTAAGTTATTTGCGGGACATCACACTAAAGGAGAGTTACCGATGGACCTGGGTCTCGCGAACAAGGTCGTGATGATAACCGGCGCGAGCCGTGGGTTGGGGCGGGCAATGGCCGAGGCGTTGGGCGCCGAGGGTGCGCGCCTTTGTCTCTGCGCGCGCGGAGCTGGGGCGCTGGAGAAGGCGGCGGCCGAGTTGCGTACGCGGGGCTACGAGGTTGACGCCGAGGCGGTCGACGTTGCCGACCCGGTTGCCGCCGCGCGATGGGTCGAAGGCGCCGCTGCGCGGATGGGCGCGGTTGACGTGCTGGTCAACAATGCGGGAGGCGCGCGGATGGGCGCGCTGGCGGACCTGGACGAGGCGGCGTGGCAGGCCGCGTTCCAGCTTAATTTCTTTTCGGCAGTGCGGCTTTCGCGGATGTGCGCGCCGCTGATGGAGCAGCGCGGCGGCGGCTCGATCATCAACATCAGTTCGATCTACGGCCGCGAGGCGGGTGGCCCGCTGACCTACAACTCATCGAAGGCCGCGATGATCTCGTTCACCAAGATGCTTTCGCGCGAGCTGGCGCCCAAAGGAATCCGGGTCAACACCGTCGCGCCCGGATCGATCCTTTACCCGGGAGGCAACTGGGAGAAAGCGTTCAAGGCCAATCCGGCTTTCGAGAAGGACTTCATAAGCCACGAGTTTCCCGCCGGCCGCCTGGGCCGTCCCGAAGAAGTCGCCTATGCCGTGGTGTGCCTGGCCTCGCCGCGGGCAAGCTGGATCACCGGGGCCTGCCTGCCGGTGGACGGCGCTCAGGGGAGATCGCTGATCTGACGAGATTACGCGAGCACGCAGTGGAGCGTATGCGCGCTCGCCGACTCCACGCGCGCCGCCACGGTATCGCCGGGAGCGATCGACGCGGCGGCCGGGAACACCGCCGTCTTGAATTGCGGCGTCTTGCCGGCGAGCATCCCTTGGCCCCGCCGCGCCGGCCCCTCGACCAGTACCGCGACCTGTTCGCCTATGAGGACGCGGTTGCGCTCGGCCGAGATGCGCTCCTGTAGTGCGATAACTTCGGCCAGCCGGCGGCCCTTTTCTTCTTCGCTGACGGTGTCGCCGAGCCTGAACGCGCGAGTGTTCTCGCGCAGCGAATATTTGAAGCTGAACGCCGAGTCGTAGCGCACCGCTGCCATCAACTCGAGCGTCGCGCGAAACTCCGCTTCCTCCTCGCCGTGAAAGCCCACGATGATGTCGGTCGAGAGCGCAATTGCCGGTACCGCCCCGCGAATCCGCTCGACCAGGCGCAGGTATTCGGCGGCCGTGTATCCGCGTTCCATCGCGGACAGTACCCGGTCCGATCCCGATTGCACCGGCAGATGGAGCGACGGCTGCACTTTCGACTCGATCGCCATCGCCTCGATAACAGACTCGCTCATGTCCGAGGGATGCGGGGACGTGAAGCGGATTCGCTCGACGCCTTCGACTGCGGCGACCAGGTGAAGCAGGCGGCCGAAGTCGGTATCGCCGAAGCGGTAGGCATTGACGGTCTGTCCGAGCAGCACGATTTCGCGCGCGCCGCGCGCGGCGAGTCCGCGAATGTCGTCCAGAATAGCCTCGGGCGGGACGCTGCGCTCGCGGCCGCGCACGTACGGAACCACGCAAAACGCGCAAAACCGATCGCATCCGCGCATCGCGGTCACGTACGCGCGCACGCCGCCTTCGTGCGCCGGGACAATATCGGCATAGGTTTCCAGGCGATCCAGGCGCACGTCGATCTGCGCCGCGTGCCGCGTTGCGCTGCCGGAACGCGCGCGGCCGAGCAATTCCGGCAGCCGCCGGTAGCTGTCCGGCCCCGCGACTAAATCCAGCCACGGCGCCTTCTCGATCAGCGCGGCGCGGTTGTGCGTCGCCATGCATCCGAGCAATCCCAGCCGCAATCCGGGGCGCATACGCCGCAAGCGCGCCAGATGGCCGAGGCGCTGCAGCACGCGTGCTTCGGCATGCTCGCGAATCGCGCAGGTGTTAAGCAGGATAACGTCGGCTTCTTCGGCGGCGGCGGCGAACACGTAGCCGGCGCGGCGCAGCACTGCGCCGACCAACTCGGAATCGGCGATGTTCATCTGGCAGCCGTAGGTCTCGATAAAGACCCTCGGCTGAGATGATGCGCTCCTGGGCTGTTCCGAATCTTCCATCGCGGCTAATCAGAATATCAGGGGCCCGGCGCTGTTGTCAGCTTGGCGAATATTCAACCAGGCGGGCGGCTGGTTCACGCGGGCGCGGATGCGGGGTTGAAGTCTGTAAGATGATCGTACGAACCTCGTCGTATGCTGAGTTCGTGAAAGAAAAACTCCCAACCGCAATGACCGGGGAGGCAGTTCCGGCGCTGACCGCCGAGTTCGAACGCCGCCTGAACGCGCTCGACTGGGCCGCGCTCGAGCGCACGCTCGACGAGCGCGGCTACGTGACCATCCCCGCGATGCTTGCGCCGGCACGATGCGCCAGGCTTGCCGCGATGTACGACGAGCGCGAGCGCTTTCGTTCGCGGGTCGTGATGGAACGGGTGCGCTTCGGCGTGGGCGAATACAAGTATTTCGCGCCGCCGCTGCCGCCGCTGGTGGCCGCCATCCGGACCGCGATTTACCCGCATCTTGCGCCGATCGCGAACCGATGGCGCCGCGCGATGGGCCGCGACGCAATGTATCCACCGCAACTCGAGCGCTTCCTCGATATCTGCCGGCGCGCCGGGCAAATCAAACCGACCCCGCTCCTGCTCCGCTACGACGCCGGCGGCTACAACTGCCTCCACCAGGACCTTTACGGCGAGGTCGCCTTTCCGCTCCAGCTGACCTGCCTGCTGAGTCAGCCCGGCGTCGATTTCAGCGGCGGCGAATTCCTGCTGATCGAGAACCGCCCGCGCGCGCAGAGCCGCGGCGAAGCGATCGCGCTCAGCCATGGCGAAGCGATCATCTTCGCGACCAGCGAGCGGCCGGTCGCCGGCAGCCGCGGCCACTACCGGGTGATGATGCGCCACGGGGTGAGCCGGATGCGCGAGGGGCGGCGGTTCAGTCTCGGGGTAATTTTTCACGACGCCAGATGAAGCGGCATCGCGCGCGGCGGTTGCCGCCTTGCCCGCCGCCTCGCTATTCTGGTTGGCGATGCAAGGGAACAGAGACCCTCGCCGGCCCGCGTTCGAGCGGATGGAAGCCTCGCTGCTCGCCTGTCCCAGGTGCAACCGCGCGGTCAAAGTCCGAAAGCGTCTGCTGCTGATTCTGCCCGAGGGCGACAAGTACGAGTACGTCTGTCCGCATTGCGGCTCGACCTGCGGCAGCACGATTCAGCAGGAAAGCAGACCCCGCAGCCTTCACTGAGCTGACGCTCGCACGCGTCGCGCCCGGCCATGACGGGCCGGCGGCAAGTTACCGCCGACCCGGCCTTCATATACCACTCGGTCCGAATTTTCCCGAATTTTCGAACCGAACTGCGAAGCCGCCCTAGTTCATCCCCTGACCGGAAAGCGGTTCGATATAATAAATCACGCGCTTCTCGGTGGGCGTGCGGTAGGGGTACGAATCGACGCCCATGTACTTTTTGGCCAGCGAATCGATATGTGCGTCGGCGCCCTGCTCGCTTTCCTTCGCCACCTTGCCGCGAATCTGCACGTAGCGGTAGGGGTTATCGGGATCCGATATCGAGAGCGCGACCTTGGCGCCAACCTTGAGGTTGCGGTCTTTCACCCGGCCGCGCGCCGTGTTCACGCGAATCATCCCGTCGGTATAGTCCAGCCATACGGGCGTCACCTGGGGTGAGCCGTCCTTCATCGTCGTCGCAAGGTGCGCGAAGGATTTCTTGTTCGCCGAGACGAGATCGAGATACTTCTCCGGAATTGCTCCCATGGCTTCCTCGTTTTGTTGGAGTGATGTCAGATCCAAATCCGATTACTGGCGCCAGCATAGCATCGAGACAATCGTAGCGATAAGAGCTGCGTAGCGATAAGAGCTGTGAATGACCTGAAGCGGCGTTTATCCGGGATGCTTGCGGCGCCCCGAAAAGGAAGAGGTTGCGAGCCTAAGCCCGCTATGAGCTATTCTTTGACCGATCAGGGAGCCCGGGCCCGTCAGGCAAATTGACTCTCTCATTTGTATTGGCTATGAGCGAAGCCTACACTGTCCGTCGTGCGGCCGGTGCCCGGGCCTCTGAGGAGACTTTATAAATGGCGCTTTTCAATAAAGAACCGGAAAAGAACATTCGAACCGACGCGTCCGTGAGGCCGCAGACGGGGCAGGCCGTGCCGGTGCCGCCGCCGGCGCCCCCGCTCGAGAACCGCAGCGTTCCGCCGCCGCGCCAGACCGCGTCCGCTCCGATGGAGGCGCGCGCCTACCTCGACCAGGGCTCGAAGGTGAGCGGTAAGCTCAGTTTCGATGGACCTGCCCGGATCGACGGTCAGGTCGATGGCGAAATCACCGCCAAGGACACCGTGATGATCGGCGAGAGCGCGGTCGTAACCGCCCAGATCAAGGCCGCGTCGATAGTCGTGGCCGGCAAGATAAGCGGCGATATCACGGCCAGTCAGCGGATCGAGATTCGTCCCTCGGCCAAAGTGGTGGGCAATCTCACCGCGCCGGTGCTGGTGGTACACGAGGGCGCCGTCTTCGAAGGACATTGCGCGATGCAGCCTGAAGGCGCGCGCGAGGAGCGCAAGCTCACCACCGTGTATCCGAAGGAAGAGCGCATGGTGGCGCAGGCCGGAGGTCAAAAGCAGGCCTGACCACCAAAGTCCGGCCGAAGCCCGGTCAATCTGGCACGGCGCGGGTCAGCCTGTTCGATCCGCCTCCGACACCAGCCTCCGGCGCCCGGACGATCCGCCCCGGGCGGACGCCGCTCACGCCGGCAACAACCGCAATCCATCCCGCACGGGAGACGCCGAAAAATGCACATTCCGCCCGACTGGGGAATCTTTTTCACCCTGATTGTGTCGTTCCTCGTTTTCTGGTTTATATTCGATCGAATTTTTTTCGGCCCTTTCCTCAAGCTGCTCGGCGACCGCGAAAGCAAGCTCAAGGATTTGAGCGCGCGCGCCGAGCAACTGCTCAAAGAGGAGAAAGCTGCTGCGGAGGAGCGCGACCGCCAATTGACCGAATTGCGGCGTGAGGCGCTGGCCGTGCGCGAGGCCGAACGGCGCAAGGCCGAGGCGGAGGCCGCACGCATGATCGATGAGGCCAAGGCCGAAGCGCATAAAGCCCTGGAACGTGTCAGGACCGAAATTGAAAATGAATTGCGTGCCGGCGAGCGGGAACTCGAACAACTGGGCCGCACGCTCGCGGTCGAGCTTGCGGGCCGCGTCCTCGGCCGCCCGGTGAACGGCGCCGCGCAAGGCTCATAGGGAACTTCGAACAGTCATCGATCAAGCATGCTGCGTAACGTGATTTCCATGGGGCGCGTGCCGATAGCCCGAGTACGGAGCTCAGCCGAAGGGAGCCCGATCGTATCGATCGTCCTAGTCGGCGCGGCCCTGCTGATCGGCGCGGCCCTGTTCGCGCCCATATCCGGATGGTGCGCAGAGGCGGGCGGCGCCGAGGCCGAAGGCGGCTCATGGCTGTCGCTGCTCCCCTACGTCATCAACTTCGGCCTGTTCGTCTGGATCCTGATGCGCTTCGCGGCGCCGATGGCGCGCAAATTCTTTGGCGATCGCGCCGGCAGTATCAGGGAGACTTTCGCGCGCGCCGAGACCGCGCTCAAGGAAGCGCAGGACCTCGCCAATCGGACGGCCGAGCGGATGTCGCGGCTGGAGACCGAAAAGCAGCAGCTCCGCGCCGACCTCGACGCCGAAACCGCTTACATCGCCAACCGGATCCGCGAGCTCGCGCGTGAAACTGCGGACCGAATCGTCCGCGATACCAAGCTCACCGGCGAGGCGATATCGGAGGCCGCCCAGCGCCAGGTGCGCGCGCAGCTCGCCGAAGCGACCGGGCGCCTCGCGCGAGATCTGGTGGCGAGGAACTTCAACGATGACGACCAGACGCGCCTGCTTCGCGGCTTCGAGGAGCGGCTTGCACAGGAGGCGCGTCGATGAAGAGTTCGCGAGTCGCCAAGCGCTACGCGCGCGCGCTGCTCGGACTCTCCGACGATCGCGCGCTGCTCGAAACCTGGGGCGCCGAACTCGAACGCCTCGCGCGCATCGCGGACGCTCCTGAAGTTGCCCACGGTCTCGCCTCGCCCGAGGTCTCGCACGAGGCGCGCATCTCCGCGATGGCGAAGATCGCCGAGCGGCTGGAATTGAGCTACCCGCTGCGCTCGCTCGCGGTGGTGGTCGCGCGCCACGGCCGGATCGCCGATCTGGCCGCGGTCTCGCAGTCTTACCAGGACCAGCTCGACCTGCTGCTTGGGCGCGCGCGCGCCACCCTGACATTCGCCCGCGAGCCGGGCGTGCAGGATACCGAGGCGGTGGTGCGGGGGCTCGAAGCGATGATACGCAAGACCGTGATCGCGACGGTCAAGGTTGACCAATCATTGCTCGGCGGCGTCGTCGCCGAGCTGGAGGGAAAAATCTACGACGGCAGCCTGGCCACGCGGCTGGGCGAAGCCGCCCGCCGGCTGGCGGGCTGAGGCGGCCGGGAAAAAACAACTGCCATGGCGGAAATCAGACCATCCGAAATCAGCGACATTCTGCGCAACGAGATCAAGGGCTTCGAGGGCTCGATCACCGTAAGCGAAACCGGCCGCGTGCTCTCATGCGGCGACGGCATCGCGCGCATCTACGGCCTGCAAAACGCGGCGCTCGGCGAGCTGCTGGAATTTCCCCACGGGATCTTCGGCATGGTGCTCAACCTCGAAGAGGACAACGTCGGCGCGGCCCTGTTCGGCGATCCACAGGCGATTCGCGAGGGCGATGAGGTCAAACGCACCAGCCGGATCGCCGAGGTTCCGGTCGGCGAAGCCCTGCTCGGGCGCGTCGTCAATTCACTCGGCCAGCCGATCGACGGCAAGGGGCCGATCAAAGCCGCCGAACAGCGCCGGATCGAAATCAAGGCGCCGGGCATCATCCGCCGCCAGCCGGTAAAGGAGCCGCTGCAGACCGGCATCAAGGCGATCGACTCGATGCTGCAGATCGGACGCGGGCAGCGCGAGCTGATCATCGGCGACCGCCAGACCGGCAAGACCGCGATCGCGCTCGACGCGATCATCAATCAGCGCGGCCAGAACGTACAGTGCTTTTACGTCGCGATCGGGCAGAAGCGCTCGACCGTCGCGCAGGTGGTGGACAAGCTCAACCGCTACGGCGCGATGGAGTACACGACGGTGGTCGCGGCGACCGCTTCGGAAGCCGCCCCGCTGCAGTTCATCGCGCCCTATAGCGGCTGCACGATGGGCGAGTACTTCCGCGATACGGGCCGCCACGCGCTGCTCGTTTACGATGATCTCTCCAAGCACGCGCAAGCCTATCGCCAGCTCTCGCTGCTGCTGCGCCGCCCGCCCGGCCGCGAGGCCTATCCGGGCGACGTCTTCTACCTGCACTCGCGCCTGCTCGAGCGCGCGGCTAAGATGGGCGACGCCGACGGCGCCGGCTCCCTGACCGCGCTTCCGGTTATCGAGACCCAGGCCGGCGACGTCTCGGCTTACGTCCCGACCAACGTCATCTCGATCACCGACGGTCAGATCGTGCTCGACAGCGACCTCTTCTACTCGGGCATCCGGCCCGCCGTAAACGTCGGCCTTTCGGTTTCGCGGGTCGGCTTCTCGGCCGCCGTAAAAGCGATGAAGCAGGTCGGTGGCACGCTCAAACTCGACCTCGCGCAGTATCGCGAGATGGCGGCCTTCGCTCAGTTCGGCTCGGACCTCGACCAGGCCAGCCAGCGCCTGCTGCATCGCGGCGAGCGGCTGACCGAGATGCTCAAGCAGAACCAGTACGAGCCGCTCTCGATCGAAAAGGAAGTGCTGATCATCTTCGCCGCCAACGAGGGCTACTTCGACAAGCTCGAAGTCTCGCAGATCAAGGCCTTCGAGACTGGGCTCTACGCGTTTTTCGATTCGCGCCAGAAAGACCTCCTCGACGAGATCAAGACCAAGCGCGAGCTTAGCGACGATCTGCGCAAGCGCCTGCGCGCCGCGATGGATCAGTACCAGCAGACCTTCGGCTCCGCGCAGGGCAATGGCGCCGCGAAAGCCTGACCGCGCGGCGGTGCAGGCAGCTTAGGCAACGATGGCGTCGCTCAAGGCAATCCGCCGGCGGATTTCGTCGGTCAAATCAACCCAGCAGATCACGCGCGCGATGAAGCTGGTCGCCGCGGCGCGTCTGCGCCGCGCGCAGGAAGCGCTGCAGAACGCGACCCCGTACCATGAGGCGCTCGAGCGGGTGGCGGACTCGCTGTTCGCGACTGAGCGGGCCGCGCTGGCTCCGGCGGAAGACGCCAGGCGCGAGACGCTGATCGTGGTGATCGGCTCGGACCGCGGGCTTTGCGGCGGTTACAACGCCAACGTGATGCGCGCGGCGGAAGATGAAGCGCGGCGCGTCGAACGCGACGGGAACAAGGTCAAGTTCTATGCCGTCGGGCGCAAGGCGCTGGATCATCTGCGCCGCGCCGGCCACACGATCGCTCATCAGAGCGTCAACAACCCGCGCCTCGCGACCTTCGGATTGGCGCAGGACCTGGCCTCTCGAATGCTCGCCGATTATCGCGGCGGCGGCGTGGTCGAGACCGGGCTCGTGTTCAGCGAATTCCGCTCGGCGCTCTCGCAGCGGCCAACCTACGAACGGCTCCTGCCGGTGAGCGAGCTCAAGCCCGAGCAGGGCGCGGGCGAAATCGCCGCGCCCGTCGATTACCTGGTCGAGCCCAGCCGCGCCGAATTGGTGCCGGTGGTGCTGCGCAGCTATCTCGAGGATTCGATTTTTCACGCGCTGCTCGAGGCCGAAGCGAGCGAGCAGGGCGCGCGGATGACCGCGATGGACAGCGCGACCAACAACGCCTCGGATATGATCGGGCGACTGACGCTCGAGATGAACCGCGCGCGCCAGGCCGCGATCACAACCGAATTGATGGACATAGTCGGCGGCGCCGAGGCTCTCAGAGCCTGACCGGCGCGCGCCGCGATGGACGAATCCGCCAGGAAAATTTTGAAGCTATGAGTGAAACAGCAACAGGCCGCATCAGCCAGGTTCTGGGCAACGTCGTTGACGTCGAGTTCCGCAACGGCGCGCTGCCGTCCATCTTCAACGCCTTGCGCGTCTCCAACCCCGCGCTGGGCACGCGCGAGGGCAATCTCGTGCTCGAGGTCGCGCAGCACCTGGGCGAAAACACCGTGCGCTGCATCGCGATGGACGCGACCGAGGGACTGGTGCGCGGGATGGCGGTCAGCGACACCGGCAATCCCATCACCGTCCCGGTCGGCCCGGAAACGCTCGGCCGCCTCATCAACGTGATCGGCGAGCCGGTCGACGAAGGCGCGGCGCTCAGCGCCCCGCACCAGATGCCGATCCATCGCGACCCTCCGACCTTTGCCGACCAGGCGACCGAAGCCGAGATCCTCGAAACCGGAATCAAGGTCATCGATCTCATTTGCCCGTACGCGCGCGGCGGAAAGATCGGGTTGTTCGGCGGCGCGGGCGTGGGCAAGACCGTCACCATCATGGAGCTCATCAACAACGTCGCCAAGCAGCACGGCGGCGTGTCGGTCTTCGCCGGCGTGGGCGAGCGCTCGCGCGAAGGCAACGACCTCTACCGCGAACTGCAGGAATCCGGCGTGCTCTCGAAGACCGCGCTGGTCTATGGCCAGATGAACGAGCCGCCCGGTGCACGCGCCCGCGTGGCGCTGACCGGCGTCACCGTGGCCGAATACTTCCGCGACGAAGAGGGCCGCGACGTGCTGTTCTTCGTCGACAACATTTTCCGCTTCGTGCAGGCCAACTCGGAAGTCTCGGCGCTGCTCGGCCGCATGCCCAGCGCCGTCGGCTATCAGCCGACCCTGGGCACCGATCTCGGCGAACTCGAGGAACGCATCACCACGACCAAGAAAGGCGCGATCACTTCGGTACAGGCGATCTTCGTCCCGGCCGACGACTATACCGATCCTGCGCCCGCGACCACGTTCACTCATCTGGACGCGACCACCGCGCTCGACCGCAAGATTTTCGAAAAGGGCATTTTCCCCGCGGTGGACCCGCTGGCCTCGACCTCGCGCATCCTGGATCCGCAGGTCGTCGGCCAGGAGCACTACGACGTCGCGCGCCGGGTGCAGCAGATTCTGCAGCGCTACAAGGACCTGCAGGACATCATCGCGATCCTCGGGATGGACGAGTTGTCGGCGGACGACAAGCTGGTGGTCGCGCGCGCGCGCCGCGTCGAGCGCTTCCTCTCGCAGGCGATGCACGTCGCGGAGCCGTTCACCAGCATCCCGGGCGCCTACGTCACGCGCAAGGAGACCGTGCGCGGCTTCGCCGAAATTCTCGACGGCAAGTGCGACGACCTGCCCGAGCAGGCCTTCTATCTCGTCGGCACGATCGACGACGCACGCGCCAAGGCCGAACGGCTGGCGCGCGGCGAGGCGCGCTAGCGTATCCGCATCGCGATGGCCACGAATTTCGCATTCAAGCTCGTCACGCCGACCGGCGTGCTGTTCGACGGTGAGGCTGAGCAGGTAAACGCGTTCAACCCGCTCGGTGAGTTCGGCGTGCTTGCCGAGCACGTCAACTACATCACCTCGCTCGTGCCTGGCCTGCTGACGATCCGGACGGCCGCGGGCGAGACGCTTCAGTACCTGGTCACCGGCGGGCTGGTCGAGGTCAAGGACGGCGCGATGACGGCGCTCGCGCAAAGCGCCGAAGTGCCCAAGAAGGTCGCCCCAACCGACGAGACCGAACTGCGCGCGGCCGAGGAACGGCTCTCGCAGATGAGCATGTTCGATGCGAACTACGACGAAGAGAAGCAGGCGGTGATGGTGATGCGGGCGCGCCGCGACGTCGCCGAGTCGCGCCGCACCGCCGAGCACTAACGCCCGCACCAATTACCGCAGCGGCGCAACGACACAGAGATCGGAATCCCTGAGGGCCGTTCAGAACGGCCCTCTTTATTTAACCGTGACGCGGCTGAGCTACGCCCGCCCGTTCGACAGCCGGGCGAGGTCGCGGAAAAAATCCGGATAGGTCTTGGAAACGCATCCGGGATTTTTGATCCGGATACCCGCGGTCTTCAGTCCCGTAACCGCGAACGCCATCGCAATTCGATGGTCGTCGTAGGTTTCGATCGCCGCCGCGCCAATCCGCGACGGCCCGATCAGAATCCCATCCTCGCTTTCATTGACCGCCGCGCCGAGGCGGCGAAGCTCGGTCGTGAGGGCGCGCAGGCGATCACTCTCGTGATGGCGGATGAAAGCGACGCCGCGTATCCGCGTGGGCGATGAGCAGAACGGCGCAATCGCGGCGAGCGTCGGCACGAGGTCGGGCATTCCGCCCATCTGGACATCGACGCCGTTAAGCGCCGTTTCGCTGCCGCTGACCCTGACGCCGTCGGGGCGCCACTCGATGCGCGCGCCCATCCGTTCCAGCAGTGCCATGAACGCGATATCGCCCTGCACCGAGCAGGCGTGGAGTCCTTCCAGCACGACGCTGCCGCCGGCCAGCGCGGCCGCGGCGGCAAAATAGCTCGCGCTCGAAGCGTCGGGCTCGACCGCGAAGTCCTTTTGCGGCGCGTAGCGCTGGCCGCCCGGCACGACGATTTCGCCGTCGCGCATCGTCGCGCCCACGCCCCATCGTTCCATCATTCGCAACGTCATCGCGATAAACGGGCGGCCGGCTTCGCCGATCACGGTGAGTTCGACCCCGCGCGGCCAGAGCGCCGCGGGCATCAGCAGCGCCGAGACAAATTGCGAGGAGACCGCGGCGTCGATTCGCGCCGCGCCGCCGCTCACGCCGCCCTCGCCGATTTCGATCAGCACCGGCGGGCATCCGTTGTTCCGCTCGGCGCGCACCGATACACCAAGAGCGGCGAGCGCTTCGAGCAGCGGACCGATCGGGCGTTCACGCATCCGTTGATTCCCGTCGATCCGGAAGCGTCCGCGCCCGAGTGTCAGGAAGCCCAGCAAAAAGCGCATCGCCGTGCCCGCACCGCCGACGTCCAATTGTGCGCCGCGGACGGGAATGGCGCCGCCGCGGCCATCGACGACGATTCGCGCCGCCGCTTCGTCGAGGACCATAGTAAAGCCGAGCGCGCCCAGCGCGGCCGCCATCCGGCGCGTATCGTCACTGAAGCCCGCACCGGAGACCGTCGAGCGGCCGTCGGCCATCGCGGCTAGCACCAGCGCGCGGTTGGTGATGCTCTTGGAACCGGGGACCCTGATGGATGCGGCTATCGGATGCGTGAGCGGAGCTATTTCGATTTCGTCCACTTTGATGCTTCAGGGGTTACGCTTAAGGGGCGAGCTTAGCTGCGCGCGCGAACCCTGCTCAAGCTGCTGTTTCGACGATGCAATCTGCGGATTTGTTGATCCTTGTCTCCTGTGACCAGCATAGCTCACCAAATCACAGAATTTCACAGATGATTCGCTTTGAAATATAAGGACGTTTAGTTGACTGCGATAGCTAATAGGCATATTCGATACATGTTGTGTTCGGCGCCGAGCGGGGGACTGCCGCTGCGCCAGGTTTGTTGTGCTCACAGAGGGGTGGCGGCAGGAGCGGAAATGCCGAGAACGACGACGTCCGCAACCGCAACGGTATACAAGCGATTGATCCACGCGGCACTGTCCGCAGCCGTGGCTTTGATGCTGTGCGGTTTGTTTGCGGCGACGGGGTGGGCTGGCAGCGAAGTCACCATCCTCAAGAGCAGCGTTGACCACTCTCCGTTTCCCCGTCCCGCGGCGCTCGAGCCCAATATCAATTTCTGGGTCAGAGCCTTTACCTACTGGAGCGAGCGCGACTTCGTCATCCACGATCGCGACAATGTTTCGCTGATCTACCAGAAATTTCATATGCCGGGCGATGGCCCTCCAACCGGCGAAGAGGTCGAGTGGGCCAACGCTTACCTGAAGGCCAAGTACGGCGACATCCTGAACCGGCTGGCCACGGGACAGCAGCCGATCGGATGGGAGGAGCAGCGCGTCGCCGCGATGTTTAAAGGGCAGCCGCCGGCGGCTTACGCTCGCGCCGCGCAGAATTTGCGCGTACAGGAGGGTCTGAGCGAACAGTTCCACGATTCGCTGCTGCGCAGTCGCTACTATCGTCCCAGGATGGAGCAGGTATTTGTGCGGGCAGGGCTGCCGCCCGAACTGGTGGCGCTGGTGTCGGTTGAGTCAGGCTTTTCGGCGCGCGCCCGCTCCAGCGCCGGGGCGCTCGGGATTTGGCAGTTCACGCGCTCGACCGGCCGCGAGTTTCTCAAGATCACGCGCTATCGCGACGACCGGCTCGATCCGGTGCGTTCCACGCAGGCGGCGGCGGAACTGTTGCAGTCAAACTACCAGGCGCTCGGCAGTTGGCCGCTCGCGATCACCGCCTACAATTATGGGACCGGTGGAATGGAGCGCGCTGCCGCCGAATTCGGCAGCGACTACATCAAGATCATCCAGAACTACAGCGGCGCGCACTTTGGATTCGCGGTCAAGAATTATTACGCCGAGTTCCTCGCGGCCGACCAGGTCCATCGCTACGAGGACAAATACTTTCCCGGAATCGAAAGCGAAGAAGCGCCGCCGCCGCCGACCTCCTCGCCGATCCTCCACTTGCGGCGGATCATCCATCACTTTCACGTCCGTCATCATCACGCTCACGTAAGGCAGGTATCCGACTCGCACCGGCACTCCGCGTCGGCCGCCGGGCGTGGCCGCAACGAATCCTGATCATCGCGTCGCGCGCGGCATGCCGGGGTTCGCGCTCAGCGCAATTCGCTCGCCTCGGCCACCCTGGTACGCGGGCTTATCGCCCGGTAACTCGGGCGCTGGCGCAATTCCCTCAGATAGCGTTCGACGCGGGGAAACTCCTCCAGCGCAAGCTGGTCGACCTCGAGCACCATCGCCAGCACCATCATCGGCACGTCCGCCATCGAAAAACCCCCGTGCAGATATCCGCCGGACGGCGCTGCCCCGAGGGTCTTTTCGATAAACGGAAGATCGCGCTGGCGCAGGCCCTCGCGCCCCTTCTCCATGCGCTCGGCGTCGCGCTTCTCGGGATCGCTCCAGTAGGCCATCCAGATGAGCGGCAGGTCTCCGCCGAGCAGCGCCTCATCGGCAAACTGTTCGAGTTCCCGCACTTGCGCGCGCGCTAGCGGATCGTCGGGCAACAGGCGCGGCGGACCGTAGCGATCGTCGAGATATTCGTCGATCACGGTCGAATCGAAAATCGTCACACCCTCGTCCTCGATATACGGCACCTTGCCGAGCGGATGGCGCGCCAGCATCGCGGGCGGCTTCTTCCAGAGGTCGCCGGGGCGCAGATTTTCGATCCGGTAGCGGAGGCGCTTTTCTTCGAGCACCACCTTGGTCTTGCTCCCATGCGTGGAGCGCAGTGTGCCCCATGGGTAATCGCGCTCGGTCGTGTAGAGGATGATCATTGGGAGCGCCTCCGGGCGGAAATTCCGACGGAGTGTACCACCGACTCGGGCGAGGCCGTCAACGCCGGCGCTTTGCTCCCGCGAGCGCCATCGGCATCGGCGCGCCGACCCGTGCCGCTCTGCTAATCTTATCAGCGATGACCGGAACGTCGGCGATGACCGCGACGGATTTGCTCGCGCCCGAGCTTCGCGACCTGGCGGCGCAGCTTGCGCGCCTGCTCGGCGACCAGCGTCTTGCCGCGGCCGCAACGGCAGCGGTGGCGCAACGCGCCCCCGACGAACGCCTGGCGCTCGCGGCCCTGCTCAAGCTCGTCGAGGACTCGCCGCAGGAGCTCAAGGAGGCGCTCGCCGACGAAGCGTTTGCCGGCGATCTGGCGCTCTGTGTCGGCGGATCGGAGATCGTCGCGCAGGGGCTCGGCGCGATGGGTTCGCGATGGCTCGACTTCTTCCGCGCCGCACGCGGCGCCAGCGCCGAATCGATCGACCGCGCGCTGCGTTTCAGCGCCGATCCCGTCGGCGAGCGGCGCGAAGCCGCGCGCCGCCTTGCCGAATTCAAGCAGCGTCTGTTCCTGCGGATCGCGATCGCCGACCTTACCGGCCGATTCGACGTGGCGGCGACGATGCACGCGATGTCGCGGCTCGCCGAAGAATGTATATGTGCCGCTATTGCCTCCGCGCGCCTCATCGTCGGCCGCGATGTACCGGCTGCCGGAGGGTTGTGCGTGCTTGGGATGGGCAAGCTGGGCGCACGGGAGCTCAACCTCAGTTCCGACATCGATCTGATCTACCTCTTTGACGGGCCGCAGCACGACGCCGAAGTCGTAAGGCGGCTCGGCGAAACGCTGATCGAGCTTTTGTCGCCCGGATGTTTCCGGGTGGATATGCGGCTCCGTCCGGGTGGCAGAAACGCGCCGCTGGTGACTCCCTTCGAGGGCGCGCTGAGCTTCTACCAGAGCTTCGGCGAAACCTGGGAGCGCGCCGCTCTGCTGCGCGCGCGGCCGGTCGCCGGCGTGATCGAGGTCGGCGAGCGATTGCTCGGCGACCTCGCCCATTTCGTCTATCGCCGCTTTCTCGACTTCGACACGCTGCGGCAGTTGCGGGCGATGAAGCAGCAGATCGAGCGCGAGCTGCGCTCGCCCGACCTGGTCGCGCGCAACATCAAACTCGGCTACGGCGGAATTCGCGAGCTCGAGTTCATCGTGCAGGCGCTGATCCTGGTCTATGGCGGGCGCGATCCGCGCCTGCGCCTGGCGGGGACGCTCGAGGCGCTGGAGCGTCTGGGCGCGCTCGGCTACCTCGACGCCGGCCGCGCGCGCGAACTCGCCGCGGCCTACCTTTTTCTGCGCGATGTCGAACACAAGCTGCAGGTCGTCGCCGCGCTTCAGACCCATGTGCTGCCGGCCGGGGACGCGGGGCGCCGCGCGCTCGCGGCGCGGATGCGGCGCGGCAAGGACGATGCCGAGCGCGCCCGTTTCGAAACCGAACTGATAAACCATCGCGCGCTGGTTGCGGCGCAATTTCGCGAGATGCTGGGCGCCGCCGAGGATCGCGGAGGACGCGCGGCTTCCGCGGCCGCCGACGAGGCGTGGCGCGCGGCGCTCGACCCGCATCAATCGGCGCCGATGCTCGGGGCGCTGGGCTTTGCGCGGCCCGAAGAAAGCGCCGGGCATCTGCTGGTATTGGCGCGCGGACCGGAACATGCAATCGCGGCGGTGGCGCCGCGCCGGCGCGAACTTCTCGAGCGGCTCGGCCCCCTGCTGCTCGACGAAATTCGCGAGCTTGCCGACCCCGACCTCGCACTGATGAATCTTGCCTCGTTCATCTCGGCGATCGGCGCGCGCAGCTCCTTTCTCGAACTGCTCGAGCAGCATCCCGCAACCCGCCGCGTGGTACTGAGCCTGTTCGCCTCGAGCGCCTATCTGTCGACCATTTTCATTCGCCATCCGGACATGATCGACACCCTGGTGCGCTCCGATCTCGCGCGGCCGCGGCGCGCGCAGGCGGACCTCAACGAGGAGCTACGAGCGCTCATCGCGGCGAGTCCCGATCTCGAAAGCCGCCTCGACGCGATCCGCTCCTTTCGCCACCAGGAGTTCCTGCGCGTCGCGATCGCCGATCTCGCGGGCCACCTGGACGCCGACGCCGTGCAGGCCGAGCTTGGACTGCTCGCCGAAGTAGTGCTGCGCTGCGCGCTGGATCTCGCGCGGGCCGAAGTTGCCGCGCGCATCGCCATTCCGCCGACGCTCGAGCTGGTCGCGGTGGCGATGGGCCGGCTGGGCGCCGCCGAGATGTCCTATAACTCGGACCTCGATCTCATTTTCGTCTATCACGATCGCGGCGAGGTCGCGGAGGACAGCCGTGTCGCCGCGTCCAGGATCGTGCAGAAGCTGATCGCCGTGCTCGAGGCGCGCACCCGCGAAGGCTATGCCTACAAGATAGACCTGCGCCTGCGCCCCTCGGGCAACGCGGGACCGCTGGTGGCCTCGCTCGAGGGCTTCCGCGAATACCATCGCACCAGCTCCTCGGCGGTTTGGGAGCGCCAGGCGCTGGTGCGCGCCCGCGTCATCGCGGGCACACCGGCGCTGGAGGCTGAGGTCGAAGCGGCGCGGCGCGAATTCGTATTCGGCCGCGGGCTTGATCGCGCGGGGGTGGGCGAGATAGCCGCGATGCGCCAGCGCATCGAGCGCGAACTCGGCGCGGACGGGCGCGGCCGCCTCAATATCAAGCAGGGGCGCGGCGGACTGGTCGACGTGGAATTCCTGACCCAGATGATGGCGCTGCGCCGCGGCCACGCCTTTCCGCAATTGACCAGCCGCTCCACGGTCGCGCTGGTGCGCGGGATCGGAGAGTGCGGATTGCTTGGGCGCGATGCGGCCGCGCAACTGGAAGCGGACTATCGCTTCCTCTCGCGCCTGGAGAACCGCCTGCGCATCGAAACCGACCAGGCCGCGTGGGCGCTTCCGACGGCGGCCGAAGGCCTTGGTCCGCTCGCACGCCGGATGGGCTACCGCGAGGCCGACGGCGCGGCGCGCCTGCTCGCCGAGGTCGAAGCCTGCCGCTTGCGTATCCGCACGACGTTCGACGAATGTTTCCGGATGGAAATGTCGCGCGAGGAATGAACCCGTGCGCGCCTAAAAGTCGACTTTCACTCCCCCGATAAAGTTAACCCGCGGCGAAGGAAATCCGATTATTTCGTTGTAACGGCGGTCGAGCAGGTTCTGTACGCGCACGTAAACCTGCTCGCCGCGAATCCGCCCCAGGCTCAGCCCGGCGTCATAGGACGCCGTCAGATCGAAGCGATTGTATGCGGGATTGTTCTGAATCGTCGCCGTCGTCTGGTTGATGTCGTCGCGGTCGCCGACGAAATAGTATGCGAGGTTGGCCGAGACTGCGTCGTGCTCGCGCCACAGCGCCTTGTGCGCCCAGGTCAGCAGCGCGAAGGCCGCGTACTTGGGCACGCGCAGCGGGCGGATTTCGGGCGACGAGGAGACGTGGGTTTCATCGATCACGGTCAGGTTGCCGCTGAACGCGAACCCGCGCGTCAGTTGGACCGCCGGCACAATCTCGACGCCTTGGACATCGACGCGTCCGGCGTTCTCCGCCTCGACGCATCCGGGAAACGTCGTGCACGGCGCGGCCACGATCAGGTTGTGCACCCGGCGCGAAAAATAAGTCGAGGTAAACGACAGTGTCTCACCGAAGGTCTTGGTGATTCCGCCGTCGTATTCGCTGGAAATCTCCGGGCTCAGATTTGGATTGCCGAAGTCGGGAAAATACAGCTCGTTGAAGCTGGGTGCGCGAAACCCCTCGCTGTAGCTGCCGCGCAGTGTCACCCCCCAGCGCTCAAGCGGTATCGCGACCGTCCACGACGGGCTTACTTCGATACCGAACTGGCTGTTGCCGTCCACGCGCAAGCCGCCGGTCAGCAGCAGCATGCCGTCCAGCAGCCGTCCCTCCTGCTCGAGATAGCCCGCATACTCCTGGCGCCGCGCATGGAACGCGGTGAACGATTGGGTCGGCGGATCGATCGTGTCGAATAGATCCGCCGAGCGCACCCAGCGATCCTTGAAGTCGAAGCCGACGAGCGAGCGAAAACCCTCGCCCCACCGATAGTGCAGCTCGATGTTGGTGCCGCGCGTTTCGTCCGGAATGCGGTCGCGCTGGAAGGTCTCATTGGCCGGGAACGGGGTATCGTTGATGCGCTGATCGTTGCGCACGAAAAACGTGCTCATCCGGCTCTCGAGCCGATCGGTGAAGTGATGGGTGACGACCCCGTTGTAAAGCATGAACTCGTTGCGCTGATGCGCGTTGGGATCGACAGGCGTGATAAAGTTGGAGAAGTTGACCAGGCTCACGTTGGCGCGGATGTACCGCGCGAAGCCGGTGAAGGTCGTATCGGGGCTCAGATGGTAGTCGATGCGGCCGACGCCCGAGAGGTTGTCGGCGCTGGCATTGCGCGGACGAAACGCGGTGGTCGAAAAATATGACAGCGCGCCCGAGTAGGCGAGCCGACCCTCGGCGCCATCGAAAAGCACCGCTTGGCGTTGGGTCGCGCGATTGCCGCCCTCGCCGTCGTAGCTGATCTCGAACGGCCCGCTGCCCTCGCGCGTGATCAGGTTGACTACCCCGCCGATCGCCGACGAGCCGTAGAGCGCACCACCAGCGCCGCGCACCACCTCGATACGCGAGAGATTGTCGCTGGTCACGTCGGAGATATCGAAGCCGCCGGTCGCGCCGCTGTTGACGTCAACGCCGTCGAGCAGGATCAGCGTCTGGGCCGCGGTCGAGCCGCGAATCGAAACATCGGTCTGCGTGCCTGCCGATCCGCTCTGCTCAATCACGACCCCTGGCACCTGGCGCAAAACTTCGCCCGAAGCATGGATCTGCTGCTCGTCGATCTGGTGAGATTCGACCACGCTCACTGTCGTGCCGACAGAGTCGAGCGGCTGTTCCATCCGCGTCGGAGTTACCACGAACGTCATCTTCGGCAGCTTGCTATGGCGCTTGGCGGACGTTCCGGGCTTGTTTGATCCGGCAGGCTTGTTGGACTTGGCCCGCTTGTTTGACTTGGCCTGCTGGTTCGACACCGGTTGCGCGACTGGCGGCGTAGCGGACGCCGGCGTCGTCTGGGCGCACACGCCGCGCGGAGCAATCGGCGATCCGGGAAAAATGAGAAATGTCAGGACGGCGGCAACAGCGACCGATCTTTTCATAGCCTCCCTCGAGCTATGCGTCGGCCGCGCAGGGATTCGTTGACTCAGGCGCTCGGGCAGGCTCCCGGCGAAGAGAGCGGCGAGGAACCTAAGCCTCCTTCCCCACGGAAGGCCAACGGCTTAATAGTCGCCCGGCCGGTCTCCTGGCTTGGGGATCATCCTCGGGCCCGCCTTCCCGCTGGCTAGCGGTGGCCTGGAAGGGCCGTTGTCCCCCCGTACAGTTGCGGGGCAGCGCCGGACTCTAACCGGCTTCCCGTACACCGGGCGCACAAGACTGATATGATTTTCACGCGCGATGGTCAACCGTCGCAGCGGGGCAACGCGGTCAGGACGGGCGGAACGACAGGACCGGGGGAATGGGCAGCGTAACGCTGATAACAGGAGCGGCACGGAGCGGCAAAAGCGCGCATGCCCTGGCGCTGGCCGAGCAGGCCGCGGGCGCTCGGCGATTCTTCATCGCCACGGCGGAGGCGCTCGATGACGAGATGCGCGAACGCATCGCGCACCATCGCGCGTCCCGCTCCGCCGGCTTCGCGACGATCGAAGAACCGATCGCCATCGCCGATGCGCTCACAAAGCTTGCGCACCGCGCCGACGTCGTGGTCGTCGATTGCCTGACGCTCTGGATCTCGAACCTCCTGATGGCCGGGCTGAGCGATGAAGAGATCCTGGCCGAGGCGCGCGGCCTCGCCGGCGCGATGGAGTCCGCGCCGTTTGCGTGCTTCGTGGTGACCGGCGAAGTCGGGGCTGGAATCGTGCCGGAAAACGCGATCGCGCGGCGCTTCCGCGATCTTCTCGGATGGACCAACCAGGCAGTGGCGCGTGCGGCCGAGCGCGTGGAGCTGATGGTCGCGGGCTACCCGATGCGGGTCAAATAGCCGCCATCGCGAGCAGCACAGCCACCTCCACCAGTTCGCCCGCGGCGCCGAGAAGATCTCCCGTCACGCCGCCGAGCCATCGCCGGTATGCCGCGCGGAGCAGCGCCGCGCCGGCGGCGGCAACGGCATAGGCCCAAAGCGCCCGCCACGAGAGCACCGGCACGACCGCGAGCGCGGCGAGCGCGCTCGCGCGAGAGAGATTGCGATCGCCGCCGGACCCTACCAGCAAGGTCCCCGCGCCTTCAGGCCGCAGATAACCGATTCGCCAGCTCGCGGCCACCATCGCCCAGCGCGCAAGGCCCGGCGCAAGCCACAACGCCGCGGCGCGGCGCGCCTCGCCCATCGTCGCCAGCGCCACGCACTCGAGCGCGAGAAAGAAGAAAATTGCGGCTGTGCCGAAACTGCCGATCCGGCTGTCGCGCATGATGTCGAGCGCGCGTCGCCGATCCGTTCCCGCGCCCAGCGCGTCGGCAGTGTCGGCAAGGGCGTCAAGATGGACCGCGCCGGTCAGCACGGTGAGCGTCAACACCAACAGGACCGCGGCGAGCGCGTCGCCGAAGAGCCGAGTCAGCAGCAGGTTCCCGGCCGCGAGCATCGCGCCGAGCGCAAATCCGACGAGCGGAAACCATCCGAACGAAGCCACAACCGTCTCGGGCTCGGCATCAGCCCTCGGAAGCACCGGCAGGATAGTGAGGAAACCCGCGGCCAGGCGGATCTGAGCGAGCGCTCCGCCGCGCGCGGCGTGCGCCGCAGAGTGCGTCGCGTTCGCCTGGTTCTCCGCGCCGGGACGCTCCTCGCTCATTCGGCTTTCCCGGCGACCTTCTCCGAGACGCCAGCGCTTTCGAACGTCGCCATCTCGTGAAATAGCGCGAGCGCTGCTTCGACGAGACTCATCGCAAGCGCGGCGCCCGTGCCCTCTCCCAATCGCATCTCGAGATCGACTATCGGCCGGACGCCGAGTTTCGCAAGGCCGAGCGCGTGGCCGCCCTCGGAAGAGCGATGGCCGAAGAACAGGTGTGCGAAGAGACCGGGGCTCAGCCGCTCTGCGGCGACTGCCGCGGCCGTGGCGATAAATCCGTCAACCATCACCGGAACGTTCAGCGCCGCCCCGCCGAGGCACACGCCGGCCATCGCCGCGATCTCGAAACCGCCGAGCGCAGCAAGCGTCGCCATCGGATCCTTCAGTTTCGCCCGATGAAGCTTGAGCGCGCGTTCGATAGTCGCGACCTTATGCGGCATCGCGGCGTCGTCGAGGCCGGCGCCGCGCCCGGCGAGGCGCGCCGGCCGAATCCGCGTGAACGCCGCGAGCAGCGCGGCCGCCGAAGTGCTGTTGGCGATTCCCATCTCGCCGATTCCAAGCAGCGTAGCGCCCGCCGCGACCGCCGCGCGCGCGACTTCAATGCCGACCTCGAGCGCCGCCCGCGCCTCCCCGGCAGACATCGCTGCCTCGCGCGACAGGTTACACGTGCCTGCGCCGACACGCCGATAGACCACGCCGGGCAGCGCGGCAGCGCTGGTGTCGGCGGCCACCCCAACGTCCGTGATCCACAGCCGATAGCCGAGACGGCGCGCGAGCACGCTTATCGCCGCGCCGCCGCCGGCGATATTGCGCAACATCTCGGCCGTGACCGCCTGCGGGTAGGCGCTTACGCCTTCCGCCGCCACTCCGTGGTCGGCCACGAATACGCACAAGGCGCCGCCTCCGAACCCGGCGCTCGCGTCGCGCCGCACCGCGGCGTAGCGGCGCACGATCTCCTCCAGGTGACCGAGGCTGCCGCGCGGCTTCGTCAGCGAGTCGAGCCTGCGGCTCGCTTCAGCGGCCGCCGCCGCGTCGGGCGAGGTTATCGCCTCGAGCGTTTCTTCAAGCAAACCCACCGCAGCGCTCCTGGTCCGGTTAATCGGCATGCGAGGCATGCGCGCCGCGCGCCTGTCGCGGTCGCGGTCGTCGAATTCGAACTGATTGTTTGCGAGCGGACGCGCGATGCGGATTGCACCGTCAGGCCGCTTTCTTCGCGAGGCGAGCGCGGCGGCTCTGCCGCCGTCGGAATCGACGGTCGCACGAGCCGCCGCGCCGTCCGGCGCCTAGGCTGCCGCCTTGCGCGCCGCTTCCAGAGCGGCCTCGAAGTTGGGCTGTTCGGCGACTTCCTTGACGTATTCGGCGTGAACGACGTTGTCGTTCTTGTCGAGCACGAAGACCGCGCGGGCGAGCAGATGCAGTTCCTTGATGAGTGCGCCGTATTTCTGACCGAACTCGGCCGCCCGCCAGTCGCTGGCCGTCGTGATCTTGTCCACGCCGGCCGCGCCGCACCAGCGTGCCTGCGCGAACGGCAGGTCCATCGAGATGGTCAGAATTTGCACGTCGCCGGGCAGCCTGGAAGCTTCCTCGTTGAAGCGGCGAGTCTCCGCGTCGCACACGGGCGTATCGATCGACGGGATCGCGGCGATGATTTTGACCTTGCCCTTGAACTGGTCGAGCGTCACCGGGGCCATTCCCTTGCCCACGGCGGTAAAGGCGGGCGCCTTCTGTCCGACCTTGAGTTCCGGCCCCACCAGCGTCAGCGGATTTCCGCGCATCGTGACCGCGCCCTTGCGTTCTTCAGCCATCGTCATTCTCCCTGTCAAGATTACCGGTCGCAGCGACCCTGCGCGGCGGCGGGCTACGGTTTATTCCGGATTGGCCGTCGTGTAGCGGCGGCGGCGCTCCTGCTCGACTCGATCGGCGTCGGCCTTTTTCGGCCGCGGCGGCATGAACCCGGGCGTATAGTCGGTCTCCTCCCAACGGCGATCGTTTGCGTCCCATACGTAGGGCAATTCGATGATCGTGCCAGGCCTGTTTATCGTTTCAAATGCTCTCAGCGCGTCGCCGACGATCGCGCGCTGGTTTTCCCGGTCGTCCGGCTTGCCCGTCTGATGGCCGAGCGGGTAGTTGAGAAACACCGCGCGCGGCGGATTGACGGCTTGCGTGATGTCCAGCGCCGAGGTCATGCACAGCGTCGGGATACCGGCGGCTTCGACTTCGCGGGCGATCAGTCCAACGGACTGATGGCACACGGGTCAAGCGGGCACCAGGTAAAACGCCTCCACGTTACGGCTCCGAAGCTCTTCAACAACTTTCGGCGCCAGTTCCTCGCACACCTTGCGCGCCGAGTAAATCCCGCCCATGAAAGTGAACGCCGGATCGCAGAGCTCGCCGATGCGCCCCTCGGCCTCAAACTCGCGCATCCGTTCGAGCGGAAAAACGCAGTTGGGATCCTTTTCCGCGTCTTTGGTCGGGTAGCCGAAATGCCATACGCTAAGCTCGTCGCGCCGCGCGTTCCTCGGGATCAGCCGGTAGCTCGCGTCCTCGCGATGGAACCGCGACTGATCGCGGTAGAGCACGCCGCCCGAGCTCATCAGCGCAACCTTGCATTGCGCAAGCGGCTTCTTAAGCGGCGTCCACGGCGGCGGCTCGCTGTTCACGACCCATCGATAGGGCTCGTAGGCGCTGTATAGCCCGCGCGTCCGAGGAATGTAGGCAACGGGCATTTCGATACGCTCCTTGCGGGCTTTCATCCGGCGCGCCGCCGCATCCTACGAGGCGTCGGGTGGAAACATCATCTTACCCGCATGGAATTCGCGCGCAATGAAGTCGACGAAGCCGTGCCGCACCGGCCATTCCAGCCGGCTGTCGCGCCAGTGGATACGGCCGTCGGGGCCTTCGAACTCTTCCGCGAGACTGCCCGCGGCCATCGCCGCACGCGCACGCTCGAGGTCGGCGGCAACCAGCGGGATCCCGCGCATCCGCTTCTCCCACGCCGCCAGGCGCGGAAATTCGTCCATCCGAAGGCGCATCATGTGCGCGACCGGCAGATGGCAGATCGCGGCGAGGTCGGCGAGCGAGAGCGCGCCGCCGCAAAAGAAGTCGCGGCCCTCGAGCTCGTGCTCAAGCCGCGCGAGCAACGCCGCGAACTCGGCGCGTCCCGCGTCCTGCATCGCCCTGGACTCGGGCACGCCCGAGCGCACTACGCCGAGGAAATAGCCAAAGACGGTCGCGTCGAAAGTGCGGTCGCACAGATCGTCGATCGCGCGCATCCGCACGCGCTCGAACGGATCGGTGGGAAAGATCGGCGGCCGCGGATAGGCGTCCTCGAGATATTCGCAGATGATTGTGGAGTCCGCGATCGTGCGGCCGTCGTCGAGCACCAGCACCGGAACTTCCGCGCGTTCGCTCGCCTCGCGCAGATCCGGCTTGCGATCGAGCGAGTAGCATCGCTCGACCATCTCGCACTCGATTCCCTTGTACTCGAGCGCCATCCGGACCTTGCGCGCGTAGGGGCTGGTCGCAAAGGTGAAAAGTTTCATCGGGATGCCTCGCTTTGCCGCCTAGCGCGCGCTCAGGCCGCCGTCGACGATCAGCTCGGTGCCGGTGATGTACGACGCGTCCTCGGAGAGCAGGAATACGATCGCTTTCGCGATCTCCCACGGTGTGCCCTGGCGGCGCATCGGAATGCGTGGCGCGACGCGCGCCTCGCGGTCGCCGACCAGCCGGCGCACCATCGAAGAGTTGATCAATCCCGGCAGAATCGTGTTGACGCGAATCCGGTCGCGCGCGTGCGTGACCGCCGCCGAGCGCGTCAGTCCGAGCAGCGCGGCCTTGGTCGTCTCGTAGGGCAGGCCCGAGCCGGTGCGCAACGCGGCCAGCGAAGAGACGTTGACGATCGCGCCGCCGCCGGCCCGCGCCATCTCGGGCACCGCGTATTTCATCATGAAGAACTGGCCGCGCACGTTGACGTTAGACATCGTGTCGAACTGCTCGGTGGTGGTTTCGAGCAGGCGGCCGCCGATCGCGATGCCGACGTTGTTGACCAGCAAATCGAGCCTGCCGAACGCGCCGACCGCAGCCTCGCACGCGCGGCGGCAATCGTCCTCGCGCGTGACGTCGGCGGCGACCGAATCGGCGCGGCCGCCCTCGGCGCGAATCGCCGCGGCGCTCTCGGCGGCGAGCGCCGCGGAGCGGTCGGCGACCATCACGGCGGCGCCCTCGCGCGCGCACAGGATCGCGGTAGCGCGGCCGTTGCCGATCGAAAGCGTCTCGCCCGGGTTGGGCGGACCGTCGGCGCCGCCGCCGACGATCAGGGCGACTTTTCCATCGAGGCGTCCCATCGCGGGAAACCCTCCGTCAACGCGTCGAGCGCGGCCGGCGCGGCGCCGGCTACGCGCCGAGTTTGCGCTTGATCGCCGCGTAGCCGTCGAGCATCGGCAGCACCTTGTCCGCGGGCGCCGGCGGCAGCGCGAAAATAATTTCCGTAAACCCGATCTCGATAAGCTTCTTCACTTCGTCCTCGCGCGGCGGAACACCGAACACGGAAAGCGCAAACGACTCGAAGCGGCGGCCGGCACGGCTTGCGGCCTCGCGCAACTGTTTCACGCCGTCGGCGAGCGTGTGATTGCGCCGGTAGATAGGCATCCAGCCGTCGCAGTAATCGGCCACCCGCTCGAAGCATCGCTTGGCCTCCGATCCGAGCAGCACCGGCGGCCCGCCCTTTTGCACCGGTTTGGGAAACGCGCGCATCGGCGGAAAGTTCACGAATTCGCCATGATACTCTGGCGCGTCCTTGGTCCAGATTTCGCGCATCGCCAGAATCCGCTCGCGCAAGAGCGCCCATCGCGTACGGAAGTTAGTGCCGTGATCTTCCATCTCTTCGGCGTTCCATCCGCCGCCGATTCCCAACACGAAGCGTCCGCCTGAAATCATGTCGAGCGAGGCACACTCCTTGGCGAGCACGATCGGATCGCGTTCGATCACCAGGCACACGCCCGTGCCGAGTTTGATGCGCGTGGTCGCCGCCGCGGCCGCTCCCAGCGCCACGAACGGATCATGGGTGTGCCAGTACTCCTCGGGCAGATCGCCGCCACCAGGCCAGGGGCTGCGGCGGCTCGTAGGAATGTGCGTATGTTCGGGGAAGTAGAGCGCATCGAGACCGCGTTCCTCGATCGCGCGCGCGAGTTCGATCGGCTGAATCGCATAATCGGTCGGAAACATCATCGCGCCAAAAGTCGTCGACATCGTGGCCTCCGCCAAAGTGCAGGTTGCTTCGCGAGCGGGTGACTCCGGATCGAATACCACGGCGGCAGCCGTTCACCAAAGGGAGAGACCGGCCCCGCGTTTCGCGGGTGTTGCGGCTTGCCCATGAGGGCGCGCGCCCGATACAAAGGAGATAGGCCTTCACTTCGCGCGAGGGAGGGACTTCGGCGATGGCATACGATCTCCTGATCAAGAACGGAACCGTGGTTGACGGCACCGGCGCGCCGCGCGTGCGCGCCGACGTCGCGATCAAGGACGGCGCGATCGCGGAAATCGGCAAGGTGAGCGGCGGCGCCGCGCGCACCATCGACGCCGGCGAGCTTATCGTCGCGCCGGGCTTCGTCGATCCGCACACCCACTACGACGCGCAGATTTGCTGGGACCCGCTGCTCACCTGCACCTCGTGGCACGGCGTGACCTCGGTTGTGATGGGCAATTGCGGCGTCGGGATCGCGCCCTGCAAGCCCGAGGTACACGAGGTCGCGGCGTGGGACCTGGTCAACGTCGAGGCGATTCCGTTCGCCGCGCTGAGCAAGGGCATCACCTGGGACTGGGTGAGCTTCCCCGAATTCATGGACGCGGCCGAGCGCCGGGGCGTCGGAATCAACGTCGGCTTTCTCGCGCCGCTTACGCCGTTTCGCCATTTCGTGATGGGCGCGGAATCGATGGAGCGGGCGGCGTCCCCCAACGAGACTCAGCGCATCGCGGCGCTGCTCCACGAAGCGATGACAGCGGGTGCGATGGGCTTTTCTACCACCACGCTCGCACAGCACATCGGCTTTCGCGGCCAGCCCCTCGCCTGCCGGCTCGCCAGCCGCGACGAGCTCAAGGCCTGCGCCAACGTACTCAAGGAACTCGGCAAGGGCGCGATCGAAATCGCGCTCACGCGGCGCGCGGGCCAGGTCCTCGAGGACGAATATCAACTCCTCGACTTCCTCCTCGGCGAGAGCGCGCGGCCGGTGACCTGGCTCGCGATGGCGTCGCGGCCGGACAAGCCCGAATACGCGGAACAGACGCTCAAGCGGCTGGAACCGCTGATTCGGCGCGGCGGCGTGCCGCAGGTGCTGTGCAAGCCGTTCGTGGTGCAGATCGATCTGCGCAACCCTTTCAGCTTCGCCGACATGGAGGCGTGGAACCACGTCTTCAACCAGCCGGCAGAAGCGCAGAAGCGAATCTACGCCGACCCCGCGTTTCGCGATTCCTTCCGCAAGGAGCTGACGCGGCCGCATCTGTTCACCGGCAAGTGGCATCGCGTCGAAGTGCTCGAAGTCGCAAACCCCGCGCTCAAGCCGCTTGAGCGCAAGAACGTCGCGGAAATCGCCGCCGAGCGCGGCCGCGATCCGCTCGATACTTTCCTCGACCTCGCGCTCGAGGACGACCTCAACATCCAGTACACGATGGCGCAGTACCACGAGGAGGGCATCGCGCGGATGATCGGCGACCCGCGCACGATGCTCGGACTCTCCGACGGCGGCGCGCACGTCGATATGCTGTGTGACGCCGGCTATTGCACCTACCTGCTCGGCAAGTGGGTGCGCGAGCGCCAGGCGCTGACGCTCGAGCATGCGGTCAAGCGCATCACGTCAGAGCCTGCCGACTTCTTCGGCATACGCAAGCGCGGCCGTCTCGCTCGCGGACTCGCCGCCGACGTTACGATCTTCGACTACAACACGGTTGGCTCGGCCAAGCGCGCGCACATGCAGTACGATCTCCCGGGCGGCGGACGGCGCCTGGTGATGCCCGCCGAAGGCGTCGAGTACACGATCGTCAACGGGCGCCTGCTCTACGAGCACGGGCGCGCGAGCGGCGCGATGCCGGGGCAGGTGCTGCGCTCGGGACAGTGCTGAGCGGGTGCCGCGCGGCGGCGATCAGGTTACCGTCCAGCCCGCGTCGATCACGAACGGCGCGCCGGTTGCAAATGACGCGTCGTCGCTCGCCAGGAAGAGCGCGGCCTTGGCGATCTCCTCGGGCAGACCCATCCGGTTGAACAGCGAAATCCGCTTGACCGAGCTCGGCCGCGGCGGTTCGCCATGCCTTATCCGCTCGGCCATCGGCGTCTCGATCGCGCCCGGGCAAATGCAGTTGACGCGGATGTTGTAGCGGGCGTACTCGAACGCGGCGACGCGCGTCATCGCGATCACGCCGGCCTTGGACGCGCAGTACGCAACGCTGCCGCGAATCGCGACCATCCCAGCGATCGAGGCCTGGTTGATGACCGAGCCGGAGCCGAGCTTGACCATGTGCGGCAGCACGTACTTCATTCCGAGAAACACGCCGCGCAGATTGATCGCGATGACCTTGTCGAAGGCTTCCTCGCTGGTCTGGGCGATGAAGTTCGTCTCGCCCTCGATGCCGGCGTTGTTGTAGAGCACGTTGGGCGGTCCCAGACGCTCGACCGTCGTCGCGGCCATCCGCTGCACGTCCTCGGCTTTTGCGACGTCGGCGCCGATCGCGATCGCCTCGCCGCCGGCCTCGCGGATTTCGCGCGCGACCTTTTCGACCGCGGCCTCGCTGATATCTGCCGCCGCGACTTTAGCTCCCTCGCGTGCAAAGAGCAGCGCGGTCGCCTTGCCCATTCCCGATCCGGCGCCGGTTATGAGAGCCACTTTCCCTTGAAGCTTCATCCCTGTCGATCCTCCTTGCGATCGCGGCCGGTCGACTAAACGAACGCGGTCCGCGTGACATTCCAGCGGCTCGAACCAAGCCTCTAGCCAAGGCAAGGTTCTAGCCAAGCCTCTAACATTGAAAGTCGAGAGCGGGAAAGTCCTGCCGAAGGCGCACGCCTCCGCTCGGCCCGTGCCGACTCGCGCCGGCGCGTTACATCGCCATCGGCGGCTTCTTGCCGAGATGACCGCCCTGGGCCGCGCAGGATTTGGCGTCGATCGTGACGATGAAGCCCTTGCCCTTGCACGAATTCTGGCCCTTGCAGCTGTTGTTCGCGTTCTTGCACGCGCTCTGACCTTTGCATGCGTTCGCGCCGAGACATTTGAGCTGCGCCTGCTGGGCTGACGCGCCCGGCGCGTCGGCGGCCATAAGCGCGCTCCCGGTGAACGCCATCGCAACCGCAGTGGCAAGGATCGCACCCGCTACCTTCGTCGTTCTCGCCGTCTTCATCGCAGAACTCCTTGTAGTTTCGTGCCAGTTCGTGGCACTCCCGCAAGCTCGATCGCAGATTTGAATCGACGGTGTCTGCGGGAGAGCAATGGGCCAGCGCTCGGATTTTAGTGATAGAATTGCGATCGGGAAAGCGTCGTTGCAGGCGGTCAAAACGGCGCAGTCAAGATGGGGCGGCGAACACCGGGGTTGACACTGCTCGCGGCGATGGCGCTGATGCTGGCGCCGACCGCGCCGCACGCGCAGGAACCGCTGGAAGTACAGCCGCCGGCGCCGCAATCGCAGCCGAGCTTCCGCCCGCGGCCTGTGCCGACCGCGCGGCCGCCGTTGCCGCCTTCCAATCAGCTCCAGGAAATTCCGTCCGTAATTCCTCCGACGCCGCAGCCGCCGGCCCCGGCGCCACAGCTGCCGCCGCCGCCACTTCCACCTCCGCCGCTTCCGCCGCCTCCTCCCCCGCCGCCGGCCTCGATGTTACACGCGCAGCCAATCCTGCCGGCGATATTCCGCGGATGCTGGGACGGTCGCGTCGAATTTCTCGATTCGATCGAGCGGATGCCGGGAGCGCCGAGAGTCGGCGTGTGGACGCCGAAGACGTACCGCATCTGCTACCAGCGGATCGGAAGCGGACCGTTCGAGCTGACGTTCAGCCAGGTCGGCGTCGATCCGAACATGAAGATCGTCAATCCGGCCGGGCGCATGGATTTGATTTCGACCGACGGCCGCGACGCGGCGCGGATGCGCGCACAACTGCACTTCGACGAATTTTACCTCCATCGCCGCGGCCAAACCTTCGCGGTGGACGAGGAAACGATTCTCGACTGCGCGATCCAGGGCAACGGCGCGATGCTGGTGCGCGGGCAGGTATTCGGCCGGCGCGACGGCGTCCCGTGGTTTCGCGCGAGCTGGCACGCGGTGTTCTCGCGCGTCGGCAATCTGCCGGAATAAAAAGCTAACGCAGACGGCCCGCGCTATCGACGCGCGTGCGGAGCGCCTCAAGCTCCTCTGCGGTGGGCGGCGCGGTGGTCGGCACCGACGGCGGAATCACCAGTTCGAATCCGGTGCTCTCGCGCACCGTCGCAGCGCTGACGCCCGGATGGAGCGAGCGCAGGCGCATCCGCCGTGTCTCCTCCTCGAAGTCCATCACGCAAAGCGGCGTCACGACGTACCTGGGGCCGCCGCCGGGAAGCCCCAGTTTGCGGCGCGCATCGGCGCCGCCGCTGCCCCATCCGCAGGCGCTGATATAGTCGCAGCGTTCGACCAGCAGGCGCGGGCTGTGGCTGTTGAGCACGATGTAGTAGCGGCCGACATGGGTGCTGAGCGTGGGCGTGCCGACCGAACCGGGGCCGCGAAACTTCAGGCGCCGGTAATCGGGGCCGATGCCGATCAGGTTGGTATTGCCGAAGCGATCGACCTGGACGCCGCCGATGAAGAAAACGTGTTTGCTCCAATCCTTCAGCCGGTCGAAACGATGGCCGGTGTCGCTGTATGACTCGGTCCATCGCACCACCCGCCGGTCCCATCCGAACGCAGGCATCGGGATGGTTTCGAGATCGTGGACGTTCATCCGCCCGCCGAGAAACACCAGTTCGATGTTGGGGCCGTGCATCAGATGGGCGAGGCGCACCGCCGCTTCCGCGACCGGCATCGCCACGCCGACGCGCAAAAGTTCGCCATCTTTGAGGTCACGCGCCAAAAACACCGCCATCAGTTCCTGCACGCTGTATTCGCTCGTCATGCTGTCCTCATGCTGGTCAACGGATACTTCGGCCAGATGCCCGGGGGCCCGGGCCCGATCCATCGCGCGCTAGGCCGTTGACTTGCTGTTGGCGGCCTCCGCCGCAGCGCCGCCGGCGTTGACGCGCGCCACGTAGCGAATCGGGAAGCGTGCGCTGAAGTAAAAGCCATAGATGAGCAATCCCGTCGGGATGAGAAATCCGGGAACCCGCCGGCCGAGGTTGCCGCCAACCAGCACCGCGATCGCGCCAAACCCGACGTTGACGCTGAACAGGCCGCACCAGAAGAGCGTCATGATCCAGTTCAGGCGATGGAAGATCGGCAGGTCCCAGACCTCGGGCGGCTGCTCCTCGCGCGCGTAGGCGGCGGTGAACGGGCGGCGCAGCACGACCGACGCCCACGCGGCGACGGCATAGAACGACCAGATGATCATCACCTGGTAGGTGACGAGCACGTTGGAGCGGAGCCCCATCGTCAACACCATCGCGCTCAAGAAGAACGCGAGGGTCGTCCAGTCCATCAGTTTGATCGTCGCCTGCCGGCTGAGCACCGAGAGATAGACCAGGCACATGATCATGCCGCCTGCGGTCGCGACGTCCCAGCGCCCCGCAGCGGAGGCCAAGACGTACACCAGCCAAGGCAAAAACGCGAAAAGCGCGATTACCTTGCCCGAGTATTTTTTCCCTTCCGCCACGCGCGCAGCTCTCCTTTGAACCGGAGTTTCGGATCGTGCTTCGTTGATCAGTATTCGTGCAGTTCGAGCAGCCGTTTGATGCCGATTGCTTCGAGGTACTCGGCAAGCCCCGCGGACCTGCGGCAATGACGGTCGAGGTACTCCTCGAGCGCCGCGCGATCGCCGGCGGCGGCTTTGTCGGCGGCCTGCAGGTAGGCGCGCAGATGCGGCCCATCGGTGATGTAGAAGCCGCGGCTGTAGAACGGATGGGCGCCGAAGGGCGCGCGCACGATCGCGTCGGCGTCGGCGATCGTGGTCGCCCACGGATCGGCCCGGATTTCTTCGTTCGAGACCACCTGCTCGACCTGCACGATAGTGCGGTCGGCGGCGCGATGCTGAAACAAATCGAGCCATCCGGGTCCGCCAAGATGGCGCACGTTGCCGTGGGCGTCGGCAGCGGCGGCGTGCAGCAATGTCACGTCGGGCTTTATCGGCGGCACTGCGATCAATTCCTCGCCGCGAAGAGGATCGCGGAAGAGCTTGAGATCGGGATTTATCTCCGGCAGCGAGGTGCCGACGCCGCCGCGCCACGGCATGAACGGCAGCATCTGCGCCGCCGCCTGCAATCCTGCGCACAGGATGCCCTCCTCGCACTCCCAGACTTCGATTTCACCGCGTTCGGCCGCGCGCCGGAACGACGGCAGGACGGGGATGCCTGGGCCGCCGCCGGCGTAGTAGCTCACGGTCTTGCGCACGCATCCGGCAGCGATCAGCATGTCGAGCGCAAAGCCGCTCGCGACGACGGAGAGATTGCGCACGCCGCGCCGTACTATTCCGCGCACGAGCGCCATCGGCGCAGGCTCGCCGATCGCGACGGTCATCCCGTCCTCGATCCAGCTGACGGCCTGATGCTCGTCGATGATGCGTTCGCGGCGTCCGGTGTTCATGGCGGGTCTTCTCATCTAAACAGGCGTTGACTCAAATGCGTTCCTACTCTGCTGCCAACCGATGGCGTTCGGCAAGGGCGGCAAACTGCTAACCGTCGCGCCCCGCTCTTTAGTAGGATGCCAAAATCAGCTTCGGAACCGATTCGCATCACGCCCAGCGCGGGCAACAGGAGAAAGGCCGGGATGAGTAAGTTCGAGGAATATCAGAACAAGTACAAGCACGTCACGATGGAGAGGCGCGACGGGATAATCCAGATGACGCTGCACAGCGAGGACGGGCCGCTTCGATGGGGCGGGCCGCCGCACGAGGAGTTGTCGTACGCATTTACCGACGTCGGGCGCGACCACGGCAATCGCTGCGTCATCATCACCGGCACCGGCGACGCGTTCTGCGCCGAGGTCGACCACGGCGCCGGCCGCGGCGCAACGGTAGGCAAACTCCCAAGCGGCGAGCCCGCGCCCCCGCCGCACGCGGGTGTGCGCACCACCACCTGGGATCACATCTACAACGATGCGAAGTACCTACTGATGAACCATCTCAACATCGAGGTACCGATGATCGCGGCGGTCAACGGTCCGGCGCTGATCCATGCCGAGCTGGCCGTGCTGTGCGATATCGTGATCGCCTCGGAGAACGCGGCGTTTCAGGACGCGCCGCACTTTCCCAACGGGATCGTGCCGGGCGACGGCGTGCATATAGTGTGGCCGCTGGTGCTGGGCCCCAATCGCGGCCGTTATTTCCTGCTCACCGGGCAAAAGCTCTCGGCGCGCGAGGCGCTGGAGCTGGGCGTGGTGAGCGAGGTCGTGCCGCGCGATCGCCTGGTGGCGCGCGCCTGGGAGCTGGCAGAGCTGATCGTCGCCAAGCCGGCGCTCACCGTCCGCTATGCGCGCGTCGCCATCACTCAGCAGCTCAAGCGCCTGATGCTCGACGACCTCGGCTACGGGCTCGCGCTGGAGGGCCTGGCGGCGGCGACGTCGTGGCCGGGAGCCAGGGGCTCCAAGGGCTGATATAAGGGAGCAGCGCAAAAAAAGGAGACGCGGACGCGATGATCTACGAACTTCGGACTTACACGCTGGTGTTGGGCGGAGCGCCGCAGTACATCCAGATCACCAAGGATGAGCTGCTGCCGCTGCTGGCCGAGCACGGCCTCAAACCGCTCGGCTACTGGTCAACCGACATCGGGCCGCTCAACGAGCTGGTTCACCTGTGGGCCTTCAACGATCTGAACGAACGCCAGCAGAAGTGGACCGCGTGGGGACGCGACCCGCGCCGCGCGGCGATCGTGCCCAAGCTGCGATCGCTGGTGGTCAGCCAAAGCAACAAGATCATGACGCCGGCGGAATTCTCGCAACTGAAATAGCGCGGCGCGTAACAACGCGAATACAGGAGGCCGTATGAAGCTGGGACTCTTTCTGATGCCGTCGCATCCGCCCGAGCGCGGACTGCTCGCCGGACAGCAATGGGACCTCGCCGTGCTGCGCGAGGCCGACCGCCTCGGCTACAGCGAGGCATGGATCGGCGAGCACTTCACTTCGCGCTGGGAACCCAATCCGGCGCCCGACCTGCTCATCGCGCAGGCCCTCATGCAGACGCGCCAGATCAAACTTGCGCCCGGCGCCCATCTGCTGCCGTATCATCATCCGGCCGAACTCGCCTGCCGTATCGCTTTCATGGACCATCTGGCCGAGGGCCGCTACATGCTCGGCATCGGCGCAAGCGGCCTGCCGAGCGACTGGCAGCTGTTCTGCGTTGACGGCATGAAGGGCGTTAATCGCGACATGACCCGCGAAGCGCTCGACATCATGCTCAAGGTCTGGGCAAGCGACGGCGGCGTCGAGTACAAGGGCAAGTTCTGGAGCGTGAACGTGCCGGGTCCGATGCTGCGCACGCTGGGCCATCATCTGCGCCCGCTGCAAAAGCCGCATCCGCCGATCGGAATCGCCGGGCTCAATCCGGGATCGGAAACGCTCAAGCTCGCCGGCGAGCACGGCTTCATGCCGCTCAGTCTCAATATGAGTCCGAGCTACGTCGCGACGCACTGGGACGCGGTGCTCGAGGGTGCGCGGCGCAGCCACGCGCGGCCCAACCGGCAGGACTGGCGCATCGTGCGCGAGATCTTCGTTGCCGATACCGACGAGGAGGCGCATCGCCACTGCGTCCAGGGCATGATGGGCCGCATGATGCGCGAGTACTTGCTGCCGCTGATGGCCGATTTCCAGTTCACCAAATATCTCAAGGACGACCCGTCGGTGCCCGACGACGCGGTGACGCCCGAGTACCTGTCCGATCACGGATGGCTCGTGGGGTCGCCGCGCACCGTGCGCGACAAGCTTGCGGAGATGTATAAGGCGCTCGGCGGCTTCGGGACGCTGCTGCTCTTCACCTTCGACTACGCCGACGATCGCGAGGCGTGGTTCAAGTCGATGCGGCTGATGGCGGAAGAGGTGCTGCCGCATTTTCTGGACCTCGATGCCGATCGTCACGCGCACGCAAACGCGGCGAGCGCGTAGGCTCCGGCGCGCGCCGATGGGCGAGTACAGCATCAAGGACAAGGTCGCGATCGTCGGCCTCGGCGAGACCCGCTACTACAAACGCGGCCAGGCGCCGGTCAGCGAATTCCAGCTCGCCTGCGAAGCGATCCTGAACGCGGTCGCGGACGCCGGAATCAAGGTTGCCGACCTCGACGGCTTCGCCTCTTACAGCAACGATCGCAACGACGCCGCGCGCCTCGCCACCGCGCTTGGCCTGCCGCACTACGCGTGGGCGAGCATGGTCTGGGGCGGAGGCGGGGGCGGCGGCTCAGGCGCGGTGGCCCAAGCCGCGGCGGCGGTCGCCGCGGGCTACGCCAAGTACGTGGTGGTGTTCCGCGCCCTCGCGCAGGGGCAGTTCGGCCGCTTCGGCCAGGCCGCTCCGGTCCAAACCGTCTCGGGACCCGCCGCTTACGCATGGCCTTACGGGCTGTTCGTGCCCGCGCAGTGGGTCGCGCTGCGCGTGCGCCGTTTCATGTACGAGCATCGCGTCACCCAGGATGCGCTCGCAGCGGTGGTGCTCGCCGACTACCACCATGCGCAACTTAATCCGCGCGCCGTGATGTACGGACGGCCGCTCACGCGCGAGCAGTACGACCGCTCGCGATGGATCGTCGAGCCGTTTCATCTCTATGACTGCTGCATGGAAAACGATGGCGCCGCCGCGCTGATCCTCACCAGCGCCGAGCGCGCGCGGGACCTCAAGCAGAAACCGGTGTACGTGATGGCGGCGGCGCAGGGCGCGCCGTATCGGGCGGCGGCGGCGGCCGAGAACTCGCCCGACTACGCGTCCTCGCATTTCAGAAGCCTGGCCCCGCGGCTCTACCAGATGGCGGAGATCGGTCCCGCCGACGTCGACGTGGTGCAAATCTACGAGCACTTCAGCGGCGCCGTGCCCATAAGCCTGGTCGAGCACGGCTTCTGCGAGCCCGACGGCGTGATGGATCTGTGCCGGTTCGAAAATCTGATCGCGCCGCACGGCAAGCTCCCGCTCAACACGAGCGGCGGCAATATCGCCGAGTGTTACATGCACGGCCTCGAACTCGTCAACGAAGCGGTCCGGCAGTGCCGCGGAACCTCGACCGCGCAAGTGCCCGATGCGAAGATCGCGCTGGTGGCCTCGGGCCCGATGGTCTCGCCGGTGAGCAACCTTATCGTGCGCGGATGATGCGCAGTCGGAACATCGCGCGCGCAATCGCATAGACGAAGCAGGAAAACTCGCATGGCTCAGAACCCGCCCTACTATCTGCCCGAGGGATTGCCCGCGCCAAAGGCGCAGCGCGACGGGATGGACGCCGGTTTCTGGGAGGCCGCGCGCCGACACGAGCTGGTCGTGCAACGATGCCGCCGTTGCGAGACGTTCCAGTTCGGCCCCGAATGGATTTGCCACAAATGTCTTAGCGGCGAACTCGGATGGCATCGCCTGTCAGGCCGCGGGAGGCTCTACACCTGGGTCCGATCCTGGAACCCGGTGCATCCGGCACTCAAAGACGCCGGACCGTTCATTATCGCGGTGATCGAACTCCCGGATGCCGGCAATGTTCGGATGGCCGGCAATCTGCTCGGCAACCCGATGCTGGATGCGCCGTTCGATGCCGAGGTCGAAGCGGTCTTCGAGGATCATCCGGGAGCGACGCTGGTTCAATGGAGATTGGTTAACGGATGAGCGAGCGTCTTGGTGATTAAATCGCACATCGTGCGTGCGACGTCGAAATGAACGGATTTAACAGCGAAATCGTTTCATTTTGACGGCGCTATGAAAGCAAAAACCCGCCCTGCCGGGCGGGTTCTCAACTCGTGTAGAAGACGGACGCGCCGCGTCGGGTTCTAAAGACATCCCGGCAGCGCGACACGATCCGTCGCGTTCGCTGGCGGCGATCCTACGCGGTGGTCAAATCCGAATCGATGCCGCTCGCCATCGTTCCGACGCTGTGGCCCATTACGTTATAAGCGCCCCACGCTACGACCCCGATGGACGCGATGATCAGGGCATACTCGACCATAGTCTGTGCCCGAAAACGACGGACCAATGTCTCCCGCGCGCGGACGAAAAGTACCTCAACAGACGCCATAGCACACCTCTTAGAGGTTGAGGATCTGGAATTTCCGGAACTGACTTTTGGAGAATAGATAACAGGACGTGTTCTGTCAAATGGATTTAATCGACCTTATTGGACTCAAACTGTGCTCCATTCTTCAAATGTCGGCAATGATGAGCACGTGACGTATTCGCCTATTGTTTGCTTTGCCCGATCGCGACGATTTTCAGCGGTATTCCTTGCTCGACGAAAGCCCAAAATGCGGGAGCGAAGACAAAACTGTCTAGCGCAAATTCCTACTGGATGTAGAACCGATTCAGTTAGCGGCCCGCCGGACTCGGAACCGATTTTACTCAGAACCGATCTTTAAGTTCGCGAGTCTTGGCGAAGACGGCGACCGGTTCGTCGCCGACCGACGGATCGATCTTGCGAAGGCTTGCGCGCAGTTCGGCGCTATCGGTGCGCAGGAACGGATTGAAGCGCTTCTCGTCGCCGACGGTCGACGGAACCGTGAACTTCCCCTCCGCGCGCGCCTTCCGCGTCCACTCGTACTTGGACTTGAGCGCCGCGTTGTTGGGCTCCAGCGTCAGCGCGAATTGCAGGTTTTTTTCGGTGTACTCGTGACCGCAATAGACCTGGGTATCGTCGGGCAGCGCGGCGAGCCGGGCGAGCGACGCCACCATCGTATCGGCCTTGCCCTCGAACACGCGCCCGCATCCCGCAATGAACAGAGTGTCGCCGGTAAACACGGCCTTGAGCGTCGGGAAATAGTAGGCGATATGGCCGCTCGTATGCGCGGGGATCCCGATCACGCGCCCGCGAATCGGCCCCACTACCACTTCGTCGCCGTTATCTATCTCGTCGGTCATCGCCGGAATTCGCCCGCTCTCGCCGCGCGCTCCGTAAACGCGCAACTCCGGCACCGCACGCACCAAGTCCACGTTGCCGCCGACGTGGTCCGGATGCCAATGGGTGGGCAGGACCGTCGTCAGCTTGAGTCCGCGCCGCTTCACCTCGTCGAGCACCTTGTCGGCCTCGGAACAGTCGACCACGCCGCACTGCTTGCTCGCGTCGTCGATCACGAGATAGGCATAGTTGTCCTTGAGCTGGGGCACCGCAACGATAGCCATCGCCCTGTACTCCTTGCCGAAGATTCCTGTTCGCGCCGGCACGTCCGGCGGCGTTTACAATCCGACGATACTGTAGCCGACGTCAACGTAGACGGTCTGGCCGGTGACGCCGCTTGAGAGATCGCTCAGCATCGCCGCGGCCATCTTGCCCACGTCTTCGGTCCTCATCGCGCGGCGCATCGGCGAGCGCTCCTCGACCTCGTGCGCCATGGTGAAGAAGTCGCGGATGGCCGAGGACGAAAGCGTGCGGGCGGGCGCCGCGCTGATCGCATTGACGCGGATGTTTTTCGCACCGAGATCGACTGCGAGATAACGCACGCAGGCTTCCAGAGCTGCCTTGGCGACCCCCATCACGTTGTAGTTGGGCACCGCGCGCACCGCGCCCAGGTAACTGAGGGTCAGGATCGAGCCGCCGCCGCGCGCTTCCATCAACGGTTCGGCCGCGCGCGCCAGCGCGACCAGCGAGTAGGCGCTGATCTCGAGCGCCTTGGCGAAATTGGCGCGGCTGACGGTCAGAAAGCGATCGCGCAGATCTTCGCGCTCGGCAAAAGCCACGGCGTGGACCAGCATGTCGATTCCGCCCCACAGCTCGCGCAACTCCGACATCACCAGGCCGATCTGAATGTCGTTGGTGACGTCGAGCTCGCCGACCACGAGCGCGCCGATCGACTCGGCGAGCGGGCGCACGCGCTTCTCGAGCACCTCGCCCTGGTAGGTGAGCGCGACTTCCGCGCCCTGCGCCTTGAGTTCCTGCGCGATTCCCCAGGCGAGGCTCTTTTCGTTCGCGACGCCGACCACCAGCGCGCGCTTGCCGTCCGCTATACCCATCCGGCAGGCTCCTTTGTTCTTTTTTCTGTTGCTGATGCGCCGGCCGCGCGTGCATCGAATCCGAAAGAAAATTCGGCACCCGCGCCGGCGGTTCTCCCAGAGCATAGCCAGCCCGGGGGCGCGGCACAAAACCCGTCAGGCGGTGATTTTCATCAGGTCGTCCGCCGTCTCCATCCCGACGTCGTTCATGCGCTCGAGGACTTCGCGGCCGAGATGAGTAAGAACGACCCGCCTGGCCGTGAAGCGGCCGCGGTTGCGCTCGATCGTCGGATAGTTGAGATGGAAGTCCAGGTGGTTGCTGCCGAAGTAGGTGCACTCGCACAAAAACAGGTCCGCGCCCGCGCTGAGTCCCACCAGCTCCTCCGTCCACCCGCTGTCGCCGGAAAACGCGAGCGACCTGCCGCCGGCGGTCACCCGGAAGCCGAGCGAGACGTCGGGCTTGGTGTGCGGGGTGCGGATGGTGGCCACGCGGGCCGGCCCCACGCGCGTGGTTCGTCCGGCCTCGAGCTCGACGAACCTGACCTTGCGCATCAGCGGATGCGTATTCATGCCCGGATACATGTTATGAAAAAGAGTGCGTGTGCGCTGCTCGAGGCGGCGCGGGCCGGCGATGGTGAGCATGCGCTTGCGCGGGCTCTCCCACATATACTGCAGCATCAGGAAGGGCAGCCCGGCGAAATGGTCGCCATGCAGATGGCTGATAAGGACAAAATCGATGTCGGCGGGATTGATCTGTGCGCGCTTGAGTCCCGCAAGGAGCGTCGGCCCGGCTTCCATCAGGATCAGCGCGCCACCGGCGTCGATGACATAGCCGGACTGCATCCGTCCTCCGCTGGCGAAGGCGTCGCCGGTCCCCAGCATGGTTACTCCAAGCTCGCTCACCGGCGACAGATTAGCCGATCCGACAAGCGTCCGCTATGGTACTATCCGGCTAAGCGAGAGCGGTCATAGTTAAGGAGAGATGGTTATGAAGCAGGTCAAAATTGGGGTCGGGTTCGGTCTTTGGCGGCTCGGGATGCCGACTCCGGAGACCATCGTGCACGTCGCCGAAAAGGCCGAGGACTGGGGGCTCGATTCGTTCTGGCTCTCCGACCATCTGCTCTCGCCCTCGCCCGAGCTTGACGTGGTGGCGACGCTCGCGGTGCTGGCCTCGCGCACCTCGCGCATCAAGCTCGGCCCGAGCGTCCTGCTGCTCAACTTGCGCCATCCGTTGACCGTGGCGAAATCGTTCGCCACGCTCGACTACTATTCGCACGGGCGGATGGTGATGGCGGTCGGCACCGGCGCAAACCTTGCCGACTACGCAGCGACCGGAATTCCGCTGGAGACGCGCGGGCGGCGCCTCGACGAAGGGGTCGAGGTCCTGCGCAAGGTGTGGACTCAATCCAACGTGTGCCATCACGGCCGCTTCTTCAATTTCGACAATGTCACGCTCGAGCCGCATCCGACGCGGCGCACCAACAACGACTCGGGCACGATCGACATCTGGGTCGGCGGCAAGTCGGAGTCGGCGCTGCGGCGCACGGCGCGGATGGCCGACGGGTACTTCGCGTCCTTTCTGACGCCCGACGAATTCTCACGCAACATGACGTCGATCCGCGGCTACGCGGCCGAGTACGGCCGCGCGGACGCGCGAATCGAATCGGGCCTGATCCTGCTCTGTCGGCTCGGCCCCTCGCGCGACCGCGCGCGGGCCGAACTGGAGCCGGTGGTGCGCTCGCTCGACCGCGGCGGCGAGGAGTTTTTCAGCCGCACGGTGTTCGGCACCGCCGAGGACATCATCAAGCGCGTCGACGAGTACATCACGCGCGGCCTCGACAAGTTCGTGCTGTGGCCGGTGGCCGAACCGGAGGCCTGGGCCGGTCAGGTCGAGACAATCGGGCGCGAGATCGCGGCCCACTACGCGCGGCTCGCGCAGGCAGCGGCGTAGGCGCGCGCGCCGACGCACGGTCGAGCGGCGGCGCGCGCCGTCGGATATCAGTTGCATCATGAAACGCGAGCGTGTTAGCCTCGCGCTCGATGCGCCGCAAGACCTTCGCCCATATGAACTGCTCGATCGCGCGCGCGCTCGAGCAAATCGGCGAATGGTGGACCTTCCTCATCGTGCGCGAGGCGCTGATGGGCACGCGGCGCTTCGATCAGTTCCGGGACAATCTCGGGATCGCGCGCAACATTCTCGCCGCGCGGCTCAAGAAACTGGTCGCGCGCGGAATTCTCGAACGCTCGGTCGCGCCCGGCGACGCGCGCCGCGTCGAATACCGGCTGACTGAAAAGGGGCGCGCCCTGTTTCCGGTTCTGATGGCGCTGCGCGAATGGGGCGATTCATGGGTGGTCGGACCCGGGCGCGTCCCCGTAATCGTCGTTGACCGCGTCAACTCGCAGCCGATCGAGGTCCGCGTCAGCAGCCTAGACGGACGGACGATCGAATGGCTCGACGCCAGGATGATTCCCGGGCCGGGCGCGCAGGCCGCGCTGCGGGCGCGCCTCAACCGCCCACGCAAACCCGCGGCTTCGCCCGCCAGGACCGCGCAGGGCGGAGCGCAGGAGTGACGCGCGCACGGGCCACAAATCCGCGCTTTGCGTTATTCGCGCCCGCGAAGCTAGAACAACCGCATGGCAAGGCGCTCATACCGCCACCGGAGGAAGGCCCATGGAAAGCATCCGCTTTGACGACATTGAAAAGCTGCGCTCGAAGATCAGCGCGGAATTCAGCGCGTGGAGCAAACCGATCGACGTGACACAGGAAAAGATCAATCAGTTCGCCGAGGTCACCGGCGACCATCAGTGGATCCACGTCGATGTCGAACGCGCCAAGCGCGAAAGCCCATTCAAGACGCCGGTCGCACACGGCTTTCTGACGCTAAGCCTCGTCCCGGCCTTCGAGATCCCCCGGGACTGGAACGTCACGGGTTTCCGCAACGTGGTCAACTACGGCGCGAATAAGCTGCGTTTCATATCGCCGGTTCCCGCCGGGGCCAAGGTCCAGGCGCGCTCGCGCGTAGTCGCGGTCGAAGCCAAGCCGCAGTGGACGCAGGTGACGACGGAGACCCAGGTGCAGGTGGTGGGACAGGAAAAGCCGGCGCTCATCTACGAGGGAATTTTTCTCTACGTAAAGTGAGCCGCCGCCGCGCCGCGCGTGCGTCGTTGCGGATGCTCGGCGATCGATCTATTAGGGTGACTGTGTCGCCGCCGGCCGGGGCGTCAGAGGACTTTCATCTATGGATCGTCTCAAAGGCAAAGTGGCGCTCATCTCGGGCGGCGCGCGCGGACAGGGTGCGGCCGAAACGCGGCTCTTCGTCAAAGAAGGCGCGCGCGTCGCGATCGGCGACGTGCTGGACGCCGAGACGCGCGAGCTCTCGGAAGAGGTTAATCGCGAGGCCGGTGCCCGCGTCACGCTGCCAGTCCGCCTCGACGTCACCCGCGCGGCCGACTGGCGCGCCGCGGTCGAAGCCTGCGAACGCGAGTTCGGCGGCCTCGATATCCTCGTCAACAACGCCGGGATTCTCAACGTCAAAGGCGTCGGCGATACCAGCGAGGAGGAATGGGACGCGGTCATCAATGTGAACCAGAAAGGCGTGTGGCTGGGCACCAAGGCCGCGGCGCCGGCGATGAAGAAGCGCGGCGCCGGCTCGATCATCAACATCTCGTCGATCTACGGACTCATCGGCTCGGGCGGTTCCGCCGCCTATCACGCGAGCAAGGGCGCGGTGAGACTGCTGACCAAAACCGCGGCGGTCGAGTACGCGCCGTTCAACATCCGGGTCAATTCGGTGCATCCGGGCGTGATCAAAACGCCGATGACGGACATCTTCGCCGAGAAGGACCTTGACGCGATCGCGGCGCTCGCGCCGATGAAGCGCGCGGCCCGCCCCGAAGAAGTGGGTTACGTGGTGCTGTTTCTCGCGACCGACGAGGCCTCGTTCGTGACCGGCGCCGAATACGTCGTTGACGGTGGCTACACCGCGGTCTAGCCTCGCGATTTGAGCCACCCCTGTCCGGACCGGCGAACGCTCTACAATCCGAAAACGGAGCAGGACCAACATGAATCGCAACGAGTATCTGAACGCAGTGAACGAATTCATGTATCAGGGCGAAGTGTTCGGAGAAGCGATCCTCGCAAGCTACCTCGCGCTCGAGACAGACGCGGAGCGCCGCTACAAGTGGGCCACGCTCATGCAGCTCGAGACCGAGACCAAGGCGCGGCTGCGGCCATTCCTTGCCCGGCTCGGCCTGAGCGTCGCCCAGGACGACGTGAGCGACAAGGTCGCCGGATTCGCCAAAGCGTATGCGTTGAAATCCTGGCAGCAGCACATGCAGGAAATCGGCGAGATTACCGACTTCTACATCGCAAAATTCCGCGAGATCGACGCCGCCGCGCCCGCGGAGGAGCGCGAGGTGACGCACTCGATGGTGGTGCATGAAGCGGCGATCGGCCGCTTTGCTCAACTGGAACTCGCGGGCCAGGCCGACAGTTCGCTCGAGGAAGTGATCGCGCAGCTCAAGTATCCGCTGCCCGCACCGGGCGAGGCGAAATTCGCGCGCGCGAGTTAAGACGCGGCACGATCGCGGCGCGCGTCCCGCGATTAGGACGGCTCTTCATCGGACTCCTGGAGCGACGCGGTCGGCAGGAATTCCGCCGAAACGTCCTCGAGGAAACGCGACACGCGGCCGAGCGTGTATCCCAGCGCGCGATCGAACATGTAAATCGGGTACGAGATGTACAGTTCGTCGCGCGCGCGCGTGCCGGCGACGTACATCAGGCGGCGCTCCTCCTCCAGTTCCTCCGCGCCGACACTCTGCGGCCCGGGAAAGCGTCCGTCGGCGGCCCAGATCAGAAAAACGACCCGCCATTCCAGTCCTTTGGCCGAATGAATAGTGCTGAGCGTGAGATAGCCCTCGTCCTCTTCGACCGCGAGCACGTCGCCGAGCGAATCGCTAGGGGGTTCGAGCGCCACGTCGGCCAGCATCGATTCGAGGCTGCGATAGCGCTCGGTGATGGTCTGGAAATGTTCGAGGTCGCGCTCGCGCTTGGGATAGTCGTCCGGATAGCTCTCGCGCATCAGCGGCAGGTAGTACTCCAGCGTCCGCGCGATCTGGTCGGCGGGCCGCGCGCCGCTATCGCGCCGCAACTCGGCCAGCAGCGCGGCGAGCCGCCCGGCGGCCGCCGCCGCAGCTCCACTCCCGGTCGGGCGCGCGGCGGATCCTATCGACTCGGCCGCGCGCATCAGCGCCCGCTCGGGCTCGGGTGCGGCGACGATTTCCTCGATCAGACGCTCGGCGCGGCGATGGCCGACTCCGGGCACCAGCATCAGCGCGCGCAGCCACGAGACGGCGTCGGCGGGATTGAGGACTACGCGCAGGTGCGCGAGCACGTCTTTTATGTGCGCGGTCTCGATGAACTTGAAGCCGCCGCGCTTGATGAACGGGATGTCGCGCCGCTGCAGCTCGAGCTCAAGGTCGAACGAGTGAAAGCCGGAGCGGAAGAGCACCGCGATTTCGCCCAGTTCGACACCCTGCTCGCGCAGTTCGAGGACGCGCTCGGCGACGAAGCGCGATTGCATGTGCTCGTCCTGCGCGCGAATCAGGAGTGGACGGAACTCGCCGCGGCGCTCGGCGCTGAGCACCTTGGTGTATTTGTCGGCCGCGCGCGAGATCACCTCGTTGGCGACGTCGAGGATGCCCTGCAGCGAGCGGTAGTTCTGTTCGAGCTTGACCACGCGCGCGCCGGGAAAGATCTGGGGAAAGTCCATGATGTTGCGGAAGTTGGCGCCGCGGAACGAATAGATCGACTGCGCGTCGTCGCCCACCGCCATCACGTTGCGATGGGTCGAAGCGAGCAGCCGCACCAGCTCGGCCTGGATAAGGTTGGTGTCCTGGTACTCGTCGATCATGATATAGCGGTAGGTGTCGCCGAGGCGGCGGCGCACGCCTTCATGCTGCTCGAGCAGCTCGGCCAACCGGTAGAGCAAATCGTCGTAGTCGAGTAATCCGCGCTCGCGCTTGTAGCCGTCGTAGGCGGCGGCGAGCCGCACCAGGTCGTCGCGATGCTCGGCGAGATGCGGAAAATCGAGTTCGATCTCCTCACCGAGCTCGCGGCGTTTGTTGCGCGCCATGCTGATCGCCTCCGTGATCGTGCCCTTCTTGGGAAAGCGCCGATCGCGCGAGCCGAGGCCCATTCGCGTCCGCAGCAGGTTGACCACGTCTTCCATGTCGGAGCGGTCGAGAATCGTAAAGTTGGGCTTAAGCCCGATCGCCGAGCCGAACTGGCGCAGCGTCAGGTTGGCGAACGAGTGAAAGGTGCCGCCGGCGACCGCGCGCGTGCGATCTCCCACCAGCGACTCGACCCGCCGCAGCATCTCCTGCGCCGCGCGCCGGGTGAAGGTCAGCAGCAGGATTGCGCCCGGCGGCACGCCGCTCTCGATAAGCCGGGCGACGCGGTAGATGAGCGTTCGCGTCTTGCCCGAGCCGGCGCCCGCGATCACCAGGATCGGGCCGTCGCGATGGGTCACCGCGGCGAGCTGCGAGGGATTGAGCAGCTCGGCGTACTTGATGCGGAAGGTCGACTCGTCGGTTTGTTTGCGCGCCGAGCGCAAGACGATCACTTTGTCGGCCACAACGCAACGATCCTAGCACGGCGCATCGTGCAACGCCGATGCGTTACCCGGATGTTAACCGCGCCGGTTGCCGCACAGACAGTCGCCTAATACAATCTCGCCCCGATGACGGGTTTCTCCAGCAGCCGCGATGCCCGAGTCTTCTGGCTTGTGGGGGTGGCGCTCGCGCTCAGCCTGGCGGTGGTGGTGCCGATCCATCTGAACCATCGACTCCTACCGGCGTGCGGCGCCGAGCACACGGGGCTGCGCGCCTCGCATCACACGCTCGTCGAGCGGATCGGGCGCGCGGTGGAAGCTCAAATCGACCATTCCGGGCGCGCGCCGGCACCGGACAACCTCGCCGTACCGGCTCTCGTGGCGGCGCTGCCAAAGCTTTTTCCGCGCGCGGCGACCGCCCCTTCGCAAACACCCAGGTTACGGCGTCTCCGAATCGCTCCGACCGATGCGGACGGCGGAGATCCGTTCAGCCACACCGTATTCTTGCGCGTCTGATTCGCGCCGCGCCGGCTCAGGTCCGCCGCGGCATGAGATAGACCGCGGCCCTCGCGCGCGCGACGCGAGGACGCCCAGGCCGGCTGAGGTTGTGCGATGCCATCCTTCTCGCTGCGCAATCCCCACACGATAATCGTGGGCGCGCTGATCATTACCATTCTCGGTTTGAACGCGTTCGCCCGGATGCCGGTGGACGTATTTCCGCCGCTCCATATTCCGGCGGTCGTCGTCGCCACGTTTTATCCCGGCATGCCGCCGCAGGAGATGGAACGGGACATCACGACCCGTTTCGAGCGCTTTTTCACCCTCGGCAGCGAGATCGAACATATCGAGTCGCGCTCGCTGCCCGGCGTCAGCATCATCAAGGTCTTCTTCCACACCGGGGTGAACCTGGGCGCGGCGGCGGCGGGTCTGGGCGACCTCGCGATGGCCGATCTGCGCCATCTGCCGCCGGGCACCTTGCCGCCCCTGGTGTTGCCCTCGGGCGCGTCGTCGTTGCCCGTGGTGCTGGTGACGGTCTCGGGCAAGGGCTTCAGCGAAGCCGAGCTGCGCGACCAGGCCCAGTACAACATCCGCAACTTTCTCGCCACGGTCGAGGGCGCCTCGGTACCGCCGCCGTTCGGCGGCAAGTATCGCCAGATCATGGTCTATCTTGACCGCGACTCGCTGCAGGCGCGCGGGCTGACCCCGATGGACGTGGTGCACGCGCTCAACCGCGCCAACCTGATCATCCCGGCGGGCGACGCCAAGATCGGCACCGAGGATTACTTCGTTTACACCAACTCGATGATCGACAACCCGGCCAACATCAACGACGTGCCGGTCAAGGTCGGGCGGGGACAGGAGCCGGTTTACGTGCGCGACATCGGGCACGCCGAGGACGCCGCCCAGATCCAGCAGAATATCGTGCGCATCAACGGCCAGCGCTCAGTTTACATCCCGGTGCTCAAGCAAAGCGGCTCGAACACCATCTCGATCGTCAACGGCATCGACCAGGTGCTGCCGAAAGTAACCGGGATGCCCAAGGGCATGAAGCTGCAGGCGATTTTCAGCCAGTCGACCTACATTCTTAACGCGATCGACGCGCTCGAACACGAGGCCGTGTCCGGCGCGGTGCTGGCCTCGCTGATGATCCTGATCTTCCTCGGCAGCTTCCGCTCGACCTTCGCGATTTTTCTCTCGATCCCGCTGTCGATCCTTGCGGGCGCTTTCGGCCTCATGATGGGCGGAGCGACGATCAACATCATGACGCTCGGCGGCTTCGCGCTCGCGATCGGGCGCCTGGTCGACGACTCGACCGTGGTGCTGGAAAACATCAATCGCCATCTGGCCGAGGGCAAGGAGCCGAAAATCGCGGCCCGCGAAGGCGCGGAAGAAGTCGCGTTGCCGGTGCTGGCGTCGACCATCACGACCATCATCGTGTTCTTCCCGGTGATGTTCCTGTTCGGCGTGGCCAAGTACCTGTTCAGCGCGCTGGCGGTGACGGTGGTGCTGTCGATGATCGCGTCGTACCTGGTGGCGATGACCGTCATCCCGATTTACTGCGCGCGCTTTCTGACCGCGGAGTCGGCTCGCGAAGCCGAGGAGGGCGCGACCCACGGTCCGTTCGGCGCGTTCATGCGGGTTTACGAGCGGTTCGCCGCGCGCTACGAACGGATCCTGGACCGCGCGCTCAATCACAAGCTCCTGGTGATCGGGGCGGTCGCGATGGTGTTTGTGCTGAGCATCTCGATCTACCCGTTGATCGGCACCGAGCTTTTCCCGCAGACGGACGCTGGCCAGTTCATCATCGACTACCGCGCGCCCGTCGGCACGCGTATCGAACTCACCGAGCAGCTGACCGAGCGGATGGAGAATGCGGTGCGCCAGGTCATCCCGCCCGCCGAGCTTTCAACCATCGTCTCCAACCTCGGCCTCGCTCCCGGCTTCTCTTCGATCTATTCCTCGAACGCCGCGCCGGATTCGGGCTTCATGATGGTGGCGCTCAACCCCGCGCACAAGGTCTCGACTTTCGTGTACATGCATCGCCTGAAAGAGCTTCTGCCAAAAGCGGTGCCCGAGGTGCGGACCTTCTTCAGCTCCGGCAGCATCATCGATTCCGTGCTTAACTTTGGGCTCGCAGCGCCGATCGACGTGCAGCTCACCGCGCCGACGTACCGCGCGCTGTTTCCGGTCGCGCGCGCGGTCGAGGAGGCGCTGCGCAGCGTGCCGGAGATAGCCGACACTTTCATCCCACAGGAGGCGGACTATCCGACGCTGAGGGTCAAGGTCGATCGGGTCAAGGCGGCGCGCCTCGGCCTCAACCAGTATGACGTGGTGGCAAACGTGATCACGGCGCTGACCTCCAACGAAATGATCGCCCCGTCGATCTGGATCGATCCGAAGTCCGGCAATGACTACTTCCTCACCGCGCAATATTTCGAGCAGGACATCAAATCGTTCGAGACGCTGCTGAATATTCCCGTTTCGGTCGCGCCCTCGCCGCGCGCACGTCTCGACGCGCTGACCCTGCGCGACGTCGCGACCATCGTCCCCGAACGCCATCCCGCCGAGGCCGACCACTACAACATCCAGCGCGTGGTCGACGTGCTGGTTGCACCGCGCACCCAGGACCTGGGCGGCACGCAGAGCGCGGTGATCAAGGCGCTCACGCGCATCAAGATGCCGGAGGACATGAGCTACCAACTGCGCGGCTCGGTGGCTTCGATGGAAAAATCGTTCTCGAGCTTCGGTTTCGGCCTGGCGATGGCGGTAATCCTGCTGTACCTGGTGATGGTCGCGCAGTTCCGCTCCTTCCTCGACCCGGTGATAATCATGTTCGCCGTTCCGATGGGCCTGATCGGCGTCATCTGGACGCTGTACCTGACCGGCACCACGCTCAACATCGAATCCTTCATGGGCATCATCGTGATGGTGGGAATCGTGGTTTCGAATTCGATCCTGCTGGTCGATTTCGCCAACCAGCGCCGCCGCGAAGGCCATCCGCTGCGCCGCGCCGTGGTCGAATCGGCGCGCATCCGCATGCGGCCCATCCTGATGACCGCGCTCGCGACCATCGTAGGGCTGATGCCGCTCGCGCTCGAGCTGGGCGCCGGGTCCGAGGCGTCGGCGCCGCTGGCGCGTGCGGCGGTCGGCGGGCTGGCGGTTTCGACCGTGTTCACCCTGATCCTCGTGCCCTCGGTCTATGAGGCCTTCTATTCGCGGCGCGCCGCGAAGGAGGCGGCGCGATGAGGAGGCGGTGGGTCACGATGAATCGATCACGTGCGATGACGACCACGGCGGCGATCCTGCTTGCCGGGGCCGCGCTGCTCGCCGGATGCCATCATGAGGACGCCGAAGCTCCCGCGGCAGCGCCGCAGGTGGTCGTCATCAGACCGCAGCGCGGCGAAGCGATCCGCTCGATAACGCTCCCCGGCGACGCGGTCGGCTACTACCAGTCGGCGCTCTACGCCAAGGTCACCGGTTATTTGAAGGATATCCAGGTCGACAAGGGCGACCCGGTGAAGAAGGGCGAGGTGCTGGCGAACATCGAGGTTCCCGAGTTGCGCCAGCGGCTGGACCGCGCGCGCTCGAACCTGGAGATCCAGCGGCTCACCTACGATCGGCTCGACAAGGTGTGGAAGGAGGATCCGCGGCTCGTCGCGCGCCAGGACGTCGATATGGCCTTCAGCAAGTTCCAGCAGGCGCAGGCCGAGTACAATGAGCTTGCGGCGATGGTCGCGTATACGCAAATCGTGGCGCCCTTCGACGGGATCGTGACCGAGCGCTTCGTCGATCCCGGCGCGCTAATCAGGGCCGGCGGCCAGGACAGCGCAACGGCGCCGATGGAAGGCACGGCGAACGCGGGCGGGAGCGCGGCGCCGGTGGTGAGCGTGGCCGACATCTCGAAGCTGCGGGTGTACGTTTACGTTCCGCAGGATGCGGTCGGCTACGTGCGGGTGGGGATGCCGGTGCGGCTTGAGTTTCGCGAGCTGCCCGGACACACCTACATGGCCAGCGTCGCACGCTTCGCCCATTCGCTGGACTTCTCCACGCGCACGATGCTCACCGAGATCGACCTCGACAACTCGCGACGAGAAATCTACCCCGGCATGTATGCCAACGCCACGCTCGAACTCGAGCGCCACGGCGACGCGATCAAGCTGCCTGACAGCGCCGTCGCCGACAGCCCGAACGGCGGCCATTTCGTCCTGGTCGCGCGCGGCGGCCGGCTCGAGGAGGTCCCGGTGACCATCGGGATCAACACCGGCATCTACATGGAGATCACCTCGGGGCTTAGCGGCAGCGAGAAAGTGGTGCGCTCGCTCACCGCGGCGCTCAGCAGCGGCGAGCAGGTGCGCACGGTGCTCGACAATCACTACCAACTGGGATTCCAACCCGAACTGGTCAAAGCAAACCGCAACTGAGCGGAGGGAAAGACTATGCTGATCACGCCTGGGCGCGCCCTCGCCGTCGCGCTGTCTTGCCTGGTCCTCGCACCGACGCCCACGTTGTGGGCACTTTCGATGCCCACGCCGGGCCAGCGTCTCACGCTGGGCGAGGCTATCGGCTTCACTCTGGAAAACCATCCACGGCGCATGGTCGCGAGCTCAGAGGCGGGTGCGGCCGAGGAGCAGGTCGGCGAGGCGAAGTCAGCGATGCTGCCCCAACTCTACGGCGCCGCCAGCTACCTCGGCGCGACCCAGAACGGCATCGGAGAGGCCGGCTACCTCAACCCCGGCTTCATCCCGCGCCACAACGGCGCAGCCGGCGAGCCGCAGGCCTGGTCGCTCGAAAACAACTATCTGGGCGCGATCGGCGCCTCGCAATACCTGTTCGATTTCGGCCGCGTACGGGGCTTCGTAACCGAGCGCCGCGCGCAAGCAGACGCCGCCGCTGCCCAACTCAAGCTCACCGAGCTTGACCTGATTTTTGAAACCTCGCAGCGCTATTTTGCGCTGCTCGCGGCCCGGCAACTGGTCACCGTTTACGAAGAAGCGATCACCCAGCGCCAGGAACAGGTGCACGAAGCGAAGGTCAGGGCGGCGGCCGCGCTGGCTCCGCAGATCGACGTCTATACCGCCGAGGCGCAGTTCGCGCGCGCCGAAACCCAGCTCCTCGCCGAGCGCAACGCGGTTCTCACGGCCAAGGCGGCGCTGGACAATGCGATGGGCCTCGGCGCCGAAGCGCCCGACTACGAGCTCTCGCAGACGCTCAGCTCCACTGAGATAGTCGGCACGGCCGAGGTTTACGTCGGCGCCGCGATGAAGCTGCGTCCCGACCTCTTGGCGCTCGAAGACCAGGCGCGCGCTGCCGGCGCAAGGATCAGCGAATACCGCAGCGACCTGTTCCCGACGGTGAACGCGGCGGCGAGCTATAATGCGGTCGGGACCGGGCTCCCGGCGGTCAACAACTACAACATCGGACTGGTGATTAGCTGGCCGATCTTCAACGGTTTGCTGACGACGCATCAGATGGAGGAGGCGCGGCTCAGACGCGACGCGATCGAACATTCGATCGCCGATTTGCGCCAGCGCATCCTGCTCGAGGTCAAAACCGCGTTCCTCGACTGGCAGAACGCGCATCAGGAGATCCAGGAAGCGCTGGTCACGCTCGACGCTTCGCGCGTCGAACTCACGCTCGCCCGCAAGCGCTACGCCGCCGGTCTCGGCAACATCATCGAGCTGACCGACGCCGAGCGCGACTTCATCCAGGACAAGGCCGGCTACGTCAACACGCTGTACGCGTTCGCGGTGGCGAAGGCGGGACTGGAACGGGCCGCCGGCCAGTCGCTCGAAGGGCGCTGAGCGCCGCCGGGCGGGCGAGCCCGCGCGGCGCGATCAATACATGATGAACGGTCCCGGCCACAGCATCATGTTCATCTGCTCCTGCTCGACCGCGTCTTCATTCATCCGTGCCGCCGCTTCCTCCTGCTGCGCGGCCTGCTGGCTCAGCCTTATCCGCTCGTACTGCTGGTAGTTCTTCTCGCCGCCGACATAGACGCAGTGGCAGCTCACCGGATCGTTGAACCAGTAGCGCGGCTTGCCGTTGTCGAGGTAATAGCGAACCTTGAGCGGCGTCAGCCGCTGGGTTTCGGCGACTCGCTCGGGCGTGTCGGCGGCCAGCATGTGGAACCCGGCCGCCGCAAGCATCGGTTCGATCCGCTGGGCGCGCTGCTGCGGAGTTTCCTGCAGCATCGAGCATCCGGCGACGACCAGCGCCGCGGCGACGGCGAGCGCAAGAGCCCCTGCGACGCGGCGCGATACCGGTGGCACTCCTGGAAAACGCGGTCGCAGCGCGCCGCCTACTGAATAAGCGATATGCTATTTAGCTCCTTGTCCACCACGCTCTTGGGCAGCGGCGCATAGGACAGCTTTGAGCTCATACTCTGGCCGTCGGTCAGCACCCAGGTCAACAGCTGCGTGATGGCCGTCTTCTTGGCCGGGTCGGAAATCTTTTCGGGAATGAGCAGCCAGGTGAAGCTCGCGATCGGATAGGCGTCGGGCGCGGCCGAATTGGTTATCGATACCCTGAAGTCGTCGGGCATTGCGACGCCCGCCGCCGCGGCGCTCGCGCCGGCGAGCGAGCCCTTCATGAACTTGCCCGCGGCGTTGCGCACTTCGCCGAAGGGCATGTCGCTTCTCAGCGCATAGATAAGTTCCACGTAGCCGATCGAGTTCGGCGTGTTCTTGATAACCGCCGCAACCCCTTCATTACCCTTGCCGCCGAGCCCCACCGGCCACTTGACGGCGGTGCCCTTGCCTACGCTCTTGCCCCAATCGCCACTGACCTTGCTCAGGTAATCGGTCCACACGTAGGTCGTGCCGCTGCCGTCGGCACGGTGCGCGACCACGATGCCGGAGTCGGGAAGGCTGACGCCGGGGTTGATCTTGGCCAGCTCCGGGTCATTCCACTTCGTGATCCTGCCCAGGAAAATTCCGGCCAGCGTCTCGGGGGTAAACTTGAGCGGTTCCTTGATGCCGGCGACGTTGTAGGCAGGAACGACAGCGCCGATCACGGTCGGAAAATGCAGGATGCCGAAGTGATGCTTGTCCTTGTAGGCCTTGATCTGCTCGTCGGTCATCGGCCCGTCGGTCGCGCCGAAGTCCACCGTGCCATCGGTTACCTGCCTGATTCCGCCGCCCGATCCGATCGACTGGTAGTTGACCTCGATGTCCGGATGCAGCTTGTGATACTCGTCGAACCATTTCGAATAAATCGGGTAGGGAAAAGTCGCGCCGGCGCCGGTCACGCGGAGCGCGGCGTTGGAGATTCGCGCCGTGGCCAGGAGAACCATAACGGCGCCGGCGAGCAGCGCCGACGATGCGATTACGTGGGCAGCAAGACTGCGTATCGGTTTTTTCAATGTCGTGGTCCCTTGTTCCGTGGATTTGCGATTGTACCAACCCGACCGCTGGGGCGCGACGAAACTTTAACCGCTCCACGCGCCCCGGATCCGGCGAATCTTGAGGTCAAAAAGCTTGACGGCGCGCGCCGCCGGAAAGTGCGGCGGCGGCCGCGGATGAGCCGGGGAGGACTCATCCAGCGCCGCCGCCGCGGTTGAGGTATGGAGACTACCTCAGTAGCTGAACTCCACGTTGGCGAAGATGGAGTGCGTATCGCGCTGCACCATCTCCGGAATGGCGCCGGTCTTGGGCAACGTCCAACCGTTGAACGTCCCGCCGGGCGAGTAGCCGAGCGGCTTCAGCACGGAAATCGGAATCGTCTGCTGGTTGTGGTAGTACGAGATGTTCTGCGAATCGATCGCGAATCGCACGTACTCGTTGTACTGATAGCTCAGGCCGAAGATCCAGCGCTGAAAGTCAAGTGGGTTAGTGGCGAAGTTGGTATTCGGCATGAACCACTGGAACATCCCGAACAGCGTGAGCGGCGTCTGCGGGATGTGGAAGTGGCCGAAGAAGTCGAAGCCCTGCTGATCCGCCTGGCCGTTGTTCAGAATCGCCGTCTGCGCCGACGCTTGCGGTCCGTAGGTGTTAAACAGCGGATAGCAAGGGTTGAGAACCGTCGGTTTGCCACCGACAATGGTAGTGGTCTTTCCGTCGCCGCAGGAATTGCCGGCGAACGTGCCCGAGGTGATCGGCTTACCGGTCGGGAATCCGAATGCGTCAGCCGGTCCGCTGCCCGACCACAGGTTAGACGCCTGGAACGCGTTGCGGCCCCAGTCGTACTCGCCCGCAATACCCCAGTTATAGGCAGTGTAGTGCACGAGCGCCGCGAGCCTCTGTATTTGCGCGTCACCGCCCTTCAGTGCCGTCGGCAGATCGGCGGTGTCAGGCGCGGTGTTGCCGTAGCCATAGTTATAGAAACCGGTGAAACCCAATCCATCGAAACGCCATTTCGCGCCGAACGGGTACACGGTGCCACGGACCATGGCCTGCTTTGTGTCTGACTGCTCGAAAGCGTGGAAGCTCGAGTTGTCATAAGCGCCGAACGCGTAGTCGAAATAGGTCTTTTCGCCAAACTTGACGGGACCCGCCATGCCCACGCCGACCTGCGTCGAGGACAGGCTCAGGTAGTTCCACGGCGTCAGGTTGACGTAACGGAATCCATAAAGCTGCTCTTCCCAGTCGACCAGCGGATTGGGTTGCTCGCCGAGCATAACCACTCCGCCCTTGAGCATCGGAATCGAATTGAGCAGCCCGTTGTAGGTGAGCACGGCGTACTTCATCCGCACTCCGAGATTCCCGTCGAGGTTGCTGCCGAAGCCCGTCGTCTGGCCGACCTTGTCGTTCGAGGAGCCGATAGTCTTGTACATATTGGGCGTCAGCCGCAGCTCCCAGTCCTTGGTCGGAAAGAAGAAGAAATTGAGATAGGTGCGGGTGACGTCGAACGAGTTGTAGTCGTTGTTACCCGGACCCGGGTTGGTGAGCTGGGTCATCTCCTGCGGCTGGAAACCCGTGTTGGTATAGAAGCGGTAGTCGCCGTAGAAGACTGCACCTAGCCGGAACTTGTCGTGGAAGTCGTCCATGTAGCTCTTCCACGCCGGCTGCATCTGCGCGACCTGCGTCGCCAGCGCCTGGTTCTGCTCCTGCAGCTGCGCCGCGCTCTGCTCGACCTGGGCCTTTATCTGAGCATTGGTATTGGCCTGGACCTTCTGCTCGACCTGCTGCTCGATCGCGTTCGCGTCTTCCGTAGTTATCGAAAGCGGAACGCGGCCCTTGCCCGGCCGCACGAAGACCTGGCCGGTGCTTTGGTCGACCCAGAGTTTCATCGCGCCGCTGCTGGAACTTTGCGCGAACGCACGTTGCGCCCCAGCGGCAACGACTCCGCCCACGATTACGATCGCGAGCGCGACAGCTAGCAACCTGTTACCTTTCATTGACCCTCTCTCCTCGGCTTTTCGGCTTTTTTGCCGAATACCCCCGTCACCGGTGACCTGCCTTCTATCGCCGCGCGCTTGCGGCAGTCCCATGCTGCGTTGATCCGTTTGCTGCGTTGATCCGTCCGTTGCCATTAGCCCGTCAGTTGGCCGAGCGGGAATCGTAGAGTTCGGTGCCGGTGTAGACCCTTCCGTCCGGGCAGGCGTAGCGGCTCGGCGTCGAGATCGCGACGATCGCGCAGTCCTGCACCCGTATCCATGACGGCACTTTCACGGACTCGTCCTTCTGAGTGAGCTTCATCCCGGTCGTCTGGGACATTGCTGGAGCGCCCTGCTGCGCCGCGACCGGTGCGCCGCCGCTCGGCGGAGGCGGACCCCATCCTCTTTGCGACGAAGTGAGCTCGCTGAAGGATGAGCATCCGGCAGCCGATCCCAGGACGGCGGCGATGATCGCCGCGAGCCCGAATCGGCGCACTACTTCTGACCTCATTCGATCCCCCGCGGCAGAGCCGCTTTGCTTGCGTGCAAGCTTCATATTCCCCCGATAGCCCGCGTTCCGGTTTTCGCGATGCCCGCGTTGTCTTTAGCGACTGCCCGGGGTTCCCATGATGAAGACCTTGCCGGTCGAGTTCGGGACCATTTCGACGCGGCGATTCTGCCCCCGGCCTTCGTCGGTGCTGTTGCTCGCAATGAAGTCTGTCTTGCCGTAGCCGTGCGGACTAAGCCGGCCCTCCGCTACGCCGTGATCGGCCAGGTAGTGCACGACCGCGTCGGCGCGGCGCTGCGAGAGGCCGAGGTTGTATCTGACGCCGCCGATCGAATCGCAATAACCGTTCACGTTCACCGCGACATCCGGATGCGACTTCAGAGTTCCCGCAGCCTCATCCAGCACCGCAGCATCCTGCGGACGGATGTCCGCTTTGTTGAAGTCAAAGTGCACGCCGCGCAGGATAATTTTTTCCGTCGACGACGCAGCCGCTACCTCAGGCAGCGGAGTGACCACGATCGGCGCCGGCGGCGGCAGCGGTGGCAGCACGTATTCACCGGTCCGCGCGCGAGCCAGGTCAAACGAGGTGTAAACCTTGCCGTCCGGGCAGGCCCAACGGTCAGGCGTAGAAATAGCCACGATCGAGCAGTCCTGAACCCGTACCCACGGCGGTACCATGACCTCGCCCTCCTTCTCGTGAAGCCGCATCCCGGTCGTCATGACCATGGGCGGAGCGCCGTGTGCTCCGCTCGGGGCGCCGGTGTTGGCTGGCGCCGGGCCCCATCCGGCCGTCGAGCATCCTGTCGCGATCGCCAGCGCGGCGCCGGCAACCAATCCCACCCCGAATCGACGTACTCCTCCCAGCTTCATTGGACCCCCTGAGTCGTCGCGTCTCGCAACTCGAGCGCGAACATCTGCTTCCTGTTTTGGACGAAATGGCACCGGTCCCGCGTAGGGATACTTTCAACGAGGGGTGTTTTAAAGAGCAAAAGTTACGCGCTGGTTACGCGCGAGTTATGCGCGATTGAATTCATCCGCGCGGAGCCGCTCACGGCCGCGAAACCAGCAGTTTTTGAGCGCTTGCGCGTCGCGCCCGCCCCGTGAGAATTTCGAGCCTTGCGCACAAGCGCCCCTTTTCGCACCGAGCCTACCGATGAATAAGGCCCTCGACGGCATCAACCTGGTTGAATTCGACTCCAACCTAGGCGCCGCTTACGCCGCGATGCTGCTTGCCGAGCACGGCGCGCATGCCATCAAGGTCGAACCCCCGGCCGGCGCCCGCGCGCGCGGCTCGGCGCATTTCCACGCGCTCAATCGCAGCAAACGCGCGCTCTTTTTCGACGTTAAGGCCGAACGTGCGCAGGTCGAGCGGCTGCTGCGATGGGCCGGCGTCGCGGTGATCGGATGGACCGGCGCGCGGATGCGCGAGCTTAAGCTTGATTATGCGGAACTTTGCCGCATCAATCCGGATTTGATCGTGCTGCACGTTCCGCCGCTCGGAAACCGCGGGCCGCTCGCCGATTTCGACGCCAGCGACGAATTGGCCTCCGCGCTCGGCGGCATCTACGGCAGCCAGTGGGCGCTCAGCGGAAATCCCGTGGCGCTGCACTTTCCCGCCGCCAGCTACGCGGCCGGCGTGCTCGGCGCGACCGCCGTGGCCGCTGCGCTCAGCGCGCGCGAGTCGGGCGGCGGCGGGCAACTGGTGGAAGTCTCCCTGCTGGCTGGGGCGTTTTCGCTGCAGACCGGCGGCATCATGCGCCATGAGAAGATGACGCGGATGTACGAAGGACCGCTGGATCCGCTCGGCCCGATTCCTTGCTACCGGCTGTTTCGCGCCGCCGACGGCGAATACCTCTTCGTCGCCTGCGGCAACGTGACCTTTTGGAACAAGCTCGCGCTCGCGCTCGAGCGGCCCGAACTGGTATCTGACGCGCGCTTCGAGGGCGCGCCGTGGGGCGTCGCGAGCGCGCATCGCCAGGCTCTCAAAGATCTGCTGCAGGAAATATTCGCGACGCGGCCACGCGCAGAGTGGCTCCTCATCCTGCGCGAAAACGACATCCCCTGCGCGCCCGTGCTCTCGCGCACGGACTTCATCGGCCACCCGCAGGTCGAGGCGCTCGCGATGCGCCGCGCGCTCCAGGATCCCGCGCTGGGCGCGACGATCCAGGCGGGCATCGCCGTCGGCCTCGAGCGCACGCCGGGCGCGATCGCCGGACCGGCGCCAGCTATCGAAAGCGACCGCGACGCGGAACGATGGCTCCTGGAGCCAGTGCCGAACGTCCGCGCCGCCGCGCCGCAGAACGGCAACTTCGCTCGCGGCCCGCTCGACGGCGTCCTCATCCTTGATTTCTGCAGCTACATCGCGGGCTCGTACGGTCCGATGATCCTCGGTCAGATGGGCGCCGACGTGATCAAGATCGAAAGCCTCGAGGGCGACGCTTTCCGCCACTTTGGCTTCGGCTTCCTCGGCTGGAATCAGGGCAAGCGCGGGCTCTCGCTCGACCTCGCCTCCAGCGAGGGGCGCGAGATAATTCACGGCCTGGTGCGCTGCGCCGACGTCGTGGTCGAAAACCTCCGCCCGGGCAGGATGCGCCGCTTCGGGCTCGACTACGAGGCTTTGGCGGCGATCAATCCGCGCCTCATTTATATGTCGGTCAATGGTTTCGGCAACCGCGGCCCCGAGCATGACCAGCCCGGTTTCGATCCCCTGCTGCAGGCGCGCTCGGGCCTGATGGCGGCCGAGGGCGGCCGCGGCCATCCGCCGCTCTACCTGACCTGCGCCGTCTGCGATTACGGGGCGGCGATGCTGTCGGCATTCGGATGCGCGCTCGCGCTGCGCGCGCGCGCGCGGCTCGGCCGCGGCCAACTATGCGAGACCTCGCTTTTGCAGTCCGCGATGGCGTTCCAGCAGGGCGAATTCATCTTTTACGACGGCCGCCCCGACATGGAAAACGGCCGCCCCGAATCGCGCGGACGCTCGGCGCTCTGCCGCGCCTACCAGTGCCGCGACGCACGATGGATTTTCGTCCACGCCGCCGAGCCCACGCAGTGGAAAGCGATGCGCCGCGTGTGCAATCTCGGCGCCGGCACGCCGTATGAGGAGGCCGCGCGCGCGCCCGAGGACAGCCCGCTTGCCGAAACGATCGCCGCGGCGCTCAAGGCCGTCGATCGCGCCGACGCCCTGGCGTCGCTCGGCGCCGCCGGCGTTCCGGCACTCGCCACGCATCGCACCGCCGAGCTCTTCGACGATCCGCAGGTCCAGGCGAATCAGCTGCTCGCCGAATTGCGCCATTCGCAATGGGGCAGCGTCGTGCAAACGGGCACGCTGGCGAAGTTCTCGGCGACGCCCGGCAAGGCGGAGCATGCCGCGCCGCTTTTGGGCGAGCACACCGACGAGATTCTCGCGCGCCATCTCGGCTACGGCCGCGACCGGATCGCCGACCTCCGCCGCCGCGGGATCGTGAAGTAATCGGCGGCGCGAGCGCTCACGCTCGCGCCGAAAATTGCGCTAGGCTGGCGCGCGTGGACGGGCTCCGCCGGCGCACCTCGGCATCCGGCCCGTCCGCGATAGAGCAACTCCACACGCGCGAGGTGACCGATGGCAAATCCAAGCCCGCTGCTCGATTTCGACGTCGCCACGCTGGCGCAAAAGCTGCGCGCGCAGGAAATTTCGCCGGTCGAACTGACCGAGGCCTATCTCGATCGCATCGAAGCGGTCGACGAGCGCATCGCCTCCTACATCACCGTGACCGCCGACGCCGCGCGTACGATGGCACGCACCGCGGAGAAAGAGATCGCGGCGGGAAAATGGCGCGGGCCGTTTCACGGCGTGCCGATCGGGCTCAAGGACCTCTGCTACACCAAGGGCATCCTGACCACCGGCGGCTCGAAAATCCTGGGCGAGTTCGTTCCGAATCACGACTCGACCGTGTGGACGCGCCTTGGCGCGGCGGGCGCGGTGCTGCTCGGCAAGCTCAACCTGCATGAATTCGCCTATGGCGCGACCACCAACAATCCGCATTGGGGCGCCTGCCACAATCCTTACGACCTCGAACGCATTCCGGGCGGCTCCAGCGGCGGCTCGGGCGCGGCGATCGTCGCGCGCACCGCGGCGGCGACGATCGGGACCGACACCGGCGGCTCGATCCGGATCCCGGCGGCGTGTTGCGGATGCGTCGGACTGAAACAGACCTGGAGCCGCGTCAGCCGCTATGGCGTAATGCCGCTTTCCGACTCGCTCGACCATACCGGTCCGATCACGCGCACGGCGCGCGACGCGGCGCTGATGCTGAACGTCATCGCGGGTCACGATCCCAACGACGCGACTTCCAGCCGCGAGCCGGTGCCCGACTACACGAGCCGCCTCGGCGGCGACCTCAAGGGCATACGCGTCGGCGTGATCCGCGAGCTCAACACCGGGGTCTCGGAGCCCGTGGCGGGGGCCTTCACGGCGGCGCAGAAGCAACTGGCCTCGCTGGGCGCCGCGGTCGAAGAGGTTTCGGTTCCCTCGTTCGTCGAAGGCGCGCTGGTCACGATGGTCGTGCTGATGGCGGAAGCGCTCGAGTTCCACGAACAATGGATACGGGAACGACCCGGCGATTACGGCGCCGACGTCCGCTCGCTCATCGAAACGTCGATGACGATTACGGCGGTCAATTACGTCCGCGCGCAGCGCGAGCGCAACCTGATGCTGGCCGAGGCGCTCAACGCGCTGCAGGACCACGCCGTGCTGCTCGCCCCGTCGCAGGCGACGGTCGCGCCGAAAATCGGCGACCGCGCCTACGACATGATCGCCAACATGGTGCGCTTCACCGGACCGTTCAACGCGACCGGCCAGCCGGTGGTGTCGATTCCGACCGGGCTCTCGAACGAGGGCCTGCCGCTGTCGATGCAGATCATCGGCAAACCCTTCGACGAGGTCGCCGTGCTGCAGGTGGCCGACGCGTACGAACGCGCGCGCGGCCCGCTGCCGCTGCCGAAGATCTGACAGGCTATGGAGTATCTGAAGGAGGACCCGCGATGGCGAAGCTGACGGCGAACACCGCCAAGGCGATGGCGCGCGAGCTTTACGGATATGAACTGAGCGAGGAGTCCGCGGCGGAAGTTGCCGCAGCCGCGGGCGCGATGATCACGCGCTCGCGCAAGCTCGGCAATCTGGATTTAAGCGGCGTTCAGCCCTCGTTCGGCTATCCGACGCTGATTGCGGAGGCCGAACGTATCCGCAAGCGGTGCTGACCTGGAGCAGCGGAGCACGGCTCCGGGGTTGCGTTTTCACAAGCCGAATTCGCACAGCACGAAATCGTGATCTGAGACCCGCCGCCCGAGGACCGAAGTCCGCGCCGCCACCACGGCGGCAGATCCCTCTTTCGGCGCGACTCCGCGCGCCGCGATCCAGTCGAGCTTCGGCCGCCAGCGCATCGGCACTGCCCGGCTCAAGGTGAACGTCGGGGCATGCGCCACGTTCGCCCCTTTGATCGACAGTCCGTGCTCGTTCATTCTGTCGAAGAGCGGCTCGTAGGGCTGCGGCTCGCGAAACCGCCGCGGAGAGGCGACGATCTTCGCCGCCGCGCGCAACAGCGACCATCGCCGATCCATGTCCAGCGTGCTCGTGTTGAAATCGCCGCCGATGATGACGCGCGCTTCGTCGCCGATCGCCCGCAAAAAGTCCTCCATCTGACGGGCGCGCCCCGCGGGATCCCATCGGCGCTCCAGATGCACCACGCCCATCGTGACCCGCCCGACGCCGGTCCTGACACTGGCCAGGATTCCCTGGTGAGCGCCGATCAGCGGATGCCGATAGAAGCGAAACGGCGGCCGGGTCAGCGGGATGGCGCGAAAATCCTCGATCGGCTGCGCACACAGGATCGCGTTGCCGAGCGCGCGCACTGCCCCGCTCGCGCCGACGCGCCCGAACGACGGCACAAAGACGAAGCTCATCCTGAGCGCCGCCGCGAGACTCGGCGCAAATTCGACCATCGCGTGCCGCGGCACCCGCCAGCTTGCCTCGCATAGCAGCAGGGTGCCCGCGTCGGCGAGCGGCGGACGCATGAAACAACGGCGGATCGCATCGAGGTCCGCGCCACCCGCGACATTGAAAACCGCGACTTTGAGCACCGAACGTCCGGCCACCGCCGGCCGGTCCAGCGCCATCGGCGCGAGCGGCAGCACGGCGGCGCCGGCGGCTGCGGTTCGTCGCGCGGCGTTCCCACTCAACCCCTGAGCTCTCCCCTAAGCGCCTCGAACGAGGTGATCGGCGCCGTGCACGTCCGCTCGCGGCAGACGTAGGCCGTAAGTTTGCCGTTAATCTGCGTTTTGCCGCGCACGGCCTCCGGCACGAAGCCGCCTGTCGCGGCGCGCGGGTCGGTCAGAAACAGCGCGCGGTTAGGCAGATAGAGCAGGCCGAGCCGCGCGATCCACTCCTCGAGCTCATCCGCCGCGCAGTCGCCGACGATCACGATCTCGCTCGCGCCGCGCTGGTAAAGATCGATTGCTTCGAGCATGTGCGAAAACGCGAACGGCTGGCGCTCGACGAAGCTCGCGAGCAGATTGAGCGTGCGCCGCGCCTCGGCGAAGTAGCGCTCCTCGCCAGTGTAGGCGTGAAGCCTGAGCAGCGCGAGCACGGCCGCGCTGTTGCCCGAGGGCGTCGAGCCGTCGAAGACCGCCTTCGATCGCGCGATCAGCCGTTCGTGGTCAGCCGAGGTAAAAAAGAAGCCGCCGTTGTCCGCGTCGAGAAAGCGCCCGAGGATCGCGTCGGCCATCGTGCGCGCGAGTTCGAGATAGCGGCCGTCGAGCGAGGCCTCGTACAGGTCGATGAGCCCGCCCGCGAAGAGCGCGTAATCCTCGAGATAGCCGTTGAAGCGGGCGACGCCGTCCTTGTACGAACGCTTGAGGGCGTGGCCGTCCCACAGGCGCGTCATCACGAACTCCGCACCGCGCGCGGCGGCGTTGAGATAGCGCTCATCGCCGAGCGCGCGAAAGCCCTCGGCCAGCGTGCCGATCATCATGCCGTTCCATGCGGCGAGGATCTTTTCGTCGCGCGCCGGCTTGACTCGGCGCTCGCGCGCCTCGAACATACGGTGGCGAATCTCGCCCAGCGCGCGTTCCATCTCCTCCGGACTTCGCTTGAACAGCCGCGCCGCGTCGTCCACGCCGATCGTGCGATGAAGGATGTTGGCGCCCTCGAAATTCCCCTCCGCGGTGATGTCGAAGTAGCGCTCCGCGATCACGCTCAGCTCCTCGCCCAGCACCGCGCGAGCCTCGGCCGGCGTCCAGACGAAGAACCTGCCCTCCTCGCCCTCGCTGTCGGCGTCCTGGGTCGAGTAGAAGCCGCCCTCCGGACTGCTCATCTCGCGCAGCGCGTAATCGAGAATCTCGCGCGCAACGCCCACGAACTCGGGCTCGCCGAGCGCGCGGCCGGCGTCGAGATAAAGCCGTGCCAGCAGCGCGTTGTCGTAGAGCATCTTTTCGAAGTGTGGCACCAGCCATCGATCGTCCACGCTGTAGCGATGGAATCCGCCGCCAAGCTGATCGTAGATGCCGCCCTTGGCCATTTTGGTCAGCGTCTCGCGCACCATGTGCCCGAATTCGAGGTCGCCGGTCGCCTGATGCGTCCGCAGAAACAGCGAGAACACGAACGTGTTGGGAAATTTCGGCGCATGCCCGAGGCCGCCGTTTATCCGATCGTAGTGCTCGGCGAGAGCGCGCGCGCCGCTCTCCGCCAGGTCGGGTTTCAATTCGCCGCCGTCGGGCGTGAACTCCGCTAGTCCGGAAAGTCCCTTGCCCAGCCGCTCGACGTTCTGGCGAATGTCGTCCGGCTTCGTCTGATAGGCGTTGGCGATCGCGGTCAGCACGCGCGGAAACCCGGGCATCCCCTGCCGATCTTCGGGCGGAAAATAGGTGCCGCCGTAAAACGGCTCGCCGGCGGGCGTCAGGAACACGGTGAGCGGCCATCCGCCGCGCCCGGTCAGCAGTTGGACCGCGTCCATGTAAATCTGGTCGAGGTCGGGACGCTCCTCGCGATCGACCTTGATCGGAACAAAATTCTCGTTCATCAACTGCGCGATCTGTTCGTTCTCGAACGACTCGCGCTCCATCACGTGGCACCAGTGGCACGCCGAGTAGCCGATCGAGAGCAGGATGGGCTTGTTTTCGGCGCGCGCCCGCTCGAGCGCCTCGTCGCCCCATGCGTACCAATCCACCGGATTGTGAGCGTGCTGGCGCAGGTACGGACTCTGCTCGTTGATGAGGCGGTTGGGCTTGCGTCCGGAGGCCGCCTGGCCGTGCTCGTCGCTCATAGTGATCGTTAATCTCCCGGGGAGCTTCCCGGCGGCGCGAACCGGGTATCTTTGACGGTAGCACGCGCCGAAGCGGTGTTTCTATCGCTTGCATGCGCGGAGCGCTCGCCGCGATGTACGGGAGCCAGAATCGCCTTGCCCATGCAGTGTCCAGCGCAAGTGCGCGGGTTTCGATCGGACCAAGGTCCGATAGCCGCCCGGCGTGGACTTCTCGCAGGATATCTGGTGAGAAGAGGTCCGCCGAAAGCAGGACCGCTAGAGAATCACTGCTGCCTGAAGGCTTTCACTTACCGAAAGAGAGTTGGTCCAAGAATGAATCCTGCCGCTGCAAGACCGAAACGGGCTCGTTGGCATTCGATGGCTGCATCGCTGATAGCCGCGATCATCCTCAGCACTGGCGGCCATCGTGCCTATGCCGAGGACGTGATGGACATCGCCACCCAGGCCTACATCTACGGATACCCGTTGGTGACCATGGACATGACGCGTCGAGCGCTGACCAACGTCGCCGAGCCCGACTCCAGCCGTGCTCCCATGGGTCAGCTGCTCAAGCTGCGGACTTATCCGGCGGTCGATGACCACAGCGTCACCGCACCGAACGCGGACACCCTCTATACGATCGTCTGGCTCGACGTTTCCAAGGAGCCGTGGATTATCAGCGTGCCCGACATGGGCGATCGCTACTATCTGTTGCCGATGCTCGACGGGTGGACCGATGTTTTCGCGGTCCCGGGCAAGCGCACCAGCGGCGGCGGAGCTCAGCGGTACGCGATCACGGGGCCCGGGTGGACGGGAAAGCTTCCTGACGGAGTGAAAGAACTCAAATCGCCGACCGGAATTGTCTGGTTGCTCGGACGCATCTATTGCACCGGCACGCCGGAAGACTATCAAGCCGTTCACGAGCTGCAGGACAAGTTCTCGGTTGTTCCATTGAGTTCCTATGGCAAGGCCTACACGCCCCCGGCGGGGCAAGTCGATCCAGCCTTCGATATGAAGAAGGCGGTCCGCGACCAGGTCGATTCGTTGGACACCTACGCCTACTTCAACTACCTGGCGAAGCTGATGAAAGACAATCCGCCGGCGGCGGCGGATGCTCCGATGCTGGCCAAGATGGCCAGGATTGGTCTTGTCCCGGGACAGAAGTTCGACTCGAGCAAGCTTGGCCTGCTCGACGAGGAGCTGGTTAAAGCCGTGCCGAAGTTCGCGATGGTCAAGATCCTCGAGTACTTCAAACACATGAAACCGATAAACGGCTGGGTCGTGACAACCAAGACGGGAATCTATGGCACGGACTATCTCCAGCGCGCCCTGATAACGGCTATCGGCTTGGGGGCGAATCGTCCGCAGGACGCGATCTACCCGACCTCAAGGGCGGATGTGCACGGCAAGCACTATGACGGCGCGTCGAAGAAGTACGTGATGCATTTCGCCAAGGGCGCACTACCGCCCGTCAACGGATTCTGGTCACTGACGATGTACGATAGCCACTACTTCTTCGTTCCGAACCCGTTAAACCGCTACACGCTCAGCCAGCGGAACAAATTCGTGACCAACGCGGACGGGTCGGTGGATTTGTACCTTCAGGCCGATTCGCCCGGCGAAGCCAGGGAATCGAACTGGCTGCCTGCTCCCAAGGGCGAATTCATCCCCATGCTGCGTCTGTACTGGCCCAGAGAGCACTCGCCGTCGATCCTGGACGGTAGCTGGAAGCCTCCTGTGATCGAGGCCGTCCGCTAGCAGAATGGGGGCGCGGCGCTTCCCTCACCAGCATCCGCAGGCTGCTCGCGGGTGAGCAGGATTCGTCGGCAAAGCCGCTTTTGGCAAAACGATCTCGAGCAGAAGTGCGCTCGACAAGACCAAGGTCTGACGGCAAGAAGAGCGTCTCGCAAGACATTTAGTACGCAGAAATCAGGACTTTCAGGAGGACTCCTTCATGTATTTCACGGACGATTCGTTATTCCCGGAGAATATGGCGCCGCTGATCATCACCGCGGCGCCCTTCGGACCGGAATGGCTGCCCGGCGACTGCGATATCCCGCTTACCTGGGACGAGCAGCTTCAGCGAGCGGTCGATTGTTACAACGCCGGTGCCACGATGCTGCACGTTCACATACGCGATCCCAAGACCGGTCAGGGCTCCGCGAACTTCGACGAGTACAACTACTTCATCGGGCGCCTCAAGGAAGCGGTGCCGAAGATGATTCTCCAGGTTGGCGGATCGATTTCGTTCGCCCCGCACACGGCGGAAGCCAAGGCCAAGTGGCTCGACTATGACACCCGCCACATGCTGACCGAGCTTAACCCGAAGCCCGAGTTCGTGACGGTGACGACCGGCACGACGCTTTGGGACATCACCAGCGCCTTCGTGCCGGGCGACGCCAAGGGAACGCACCTGGATGACCCCAAGGTGGCGGCCGCGTGGGCCAACATGGTCGTGGATTCGACGCCGGCCTTCTATGTTGAACATCTCAAGCGCCTTCGCGCCCACAAGATTCAACCGTATTTCGTGCCCGGCACCGTTCACCAGCTCGAGATCATCGAACGCCTAATCCGCACTGGCGTCTATATGGGGCCGCTCAACGTGGCCCTCTGCGGCTACGGCGGCGGCACGATGGGCCGCAATCCGTTCGACTGGATGGAGATGGTTCGGCGCACGCCGCACGGGTCGAGCAGCGCGACGTTCTGGAGCAGCATGCGCGGCAATATAGCTATCCAGAATCTTGCGCTGATCCTGGGCCTCCATATACGGGTCGGCAACGAGGACAATATCTGGGACGCGAAGAAACAGCGTTGGGATTCCGTGAAGCAGATCGAGTGGGCCGTGAAGCTCTGCGAGCAGTTTGGCCGCAGGGTGGCGACGGCTGAGGAAGCCCGCAAGATCATGAAAGTCGGCGTTTGGTACGACACCGTGGAAGAGACGCTGTTCAACCTCGGGCTGCCGCCAAATCGCGCTGAAGGCTACAATGGATTCCTGACCTACGAGACCGACGGGCGGATACCCAAGGCGGCGGCCGTCCCGTCGAACCCGACTCGCATTCTGTAGTACGACGACATCGACATAGAAGGTGTCCGGCCGGCTGCGTGCAGCTTCCGGAACGGAGCTGTACGCAGCCGCTGAACCGGCTTTTGTCTTTCAAGGCAGAGAAATGACGACTCCAAAACAAACCGGAATCGGCGGGCCTTGGGACGCTGCTTTGGAACAACTCCGCACGTGGGACCCTGACTGGGCCGAAGCCTGCGCGAGGATGACGACCAACCCGTGGACCTCAGGCATCCTGCCGCGCAAGACGATTGAACTGATAGGCGTCGCGCTCAACGCCGCCTGCACCAACCTGAATCCCGATGGCACTCGCCGCCATATTCGCGCCGCCTTGCAAGCCGGCGCTTCGCGCGAAGAAATCCTGATGGTGCTGAAGATGGCGTCGGTGATGGCGATTCATTCGTGCAGCCTCGGCGCTCCCATCCTGCTCGAGGAGGCGAAAGCGGCGGGCGCGCAACCCGTGCCGAAAGCCAAAGATCCAACGCCCGCGTGCGACCGGATGCGCGCGATGGGCCAATGGAACGACGCATGGGGTCCCTTCCTTGAACTGGACCCGGTCTGGACGGACGAATTCATGACTACCGGGGCGGGCATCTACGGCAGCGGCCTGATGAGTCCGCTAGTTGTCGAGCTTATAAGTATCGCGTTCGACGCTTCCTACACTCATATGTACGCCCCGGGCACGCGCCGCCATATCAAGGCCGCTCTCAAGCTGGGTGCCTCGATGGAAGAAATCATGGAGGTGCTCAAGTTGTGTGTCGTGCAAGGCGTCCAGGCGTGCAATCTTGGCGTGCCGATCCTGGCGGACGAGCTCGCCGCACTTTCAGCCGAGGAGGACAAGGCCCGCTGAAAGCCGGACCGATCGGAAACCACGAATGGCCTTTCCCGGCGCGCTTTGTTTCAGATCGGACTCGCTCGCCATGACGGTATCCCGAGGGCGGTATCCTTCCGCGAAGCCGCTCTCCCCCTTGAACGCGCGAGAACAGGCTGCGAACCTGATCGCGCAATGGAAAGTACCGCTCACCCGCGCCGCGCCGCCGAACGTCTTGCCGGATCGCCGGGTTCTGCCGCCGACGGACCGCCGGAGCCGCGGGATGCCGCGTGCAAGTCTTCAATAGAGGTCTTCGGATACGTCCTCTCGTGGCGCGCGGCCGCGGCCGCCGTCCTGACGCTGGCGGCGGTGATGTTTCTTACCCGCCTGGGCGCGCGAGCGCTCTGGTCTTCTGAATTTCGATGGGCCGAAATCGCGCGTGAGATGCAGCTCACCTCGCGCTATTTCTGGCCGACCATCAACGGCAAGGTCTATTTCGACAAGCCGCTCGGTTCATACTGGCTGGTGCTGGCCGCGAGCTGGCTGACCGGCGGACTCGACGAGACGTCGGCGCGGCTGCCATGCGCCATTGCGGGAGTGCTCGGCGTATGGCTGGTGATGATCGTCGGGCGGCGCCTCTACGACGGCCGCGTCGGGCTGCTTGCCGGCGTGATTCTCGCCACCAGTTTCAGCTTCGTGTTCTTTTCCCGCCATGCCTCGGCCGACGTTGAAACGGTCACCGGCGAGCTGGCCGCGTTCGCGCTTTTTCTGCGCAATGAAGGGCGTCAGGACGGATGGTGGGTGGTCGGGCTATGGCTGGTGATGGCGGCGACATCGCTCACCAAGGGACTGCTCGGCTTCGTGCTGCCGCTGATCGTGCTCGGAGTGTATTCGGGTCTGGCCGATGGATGGGCCGAGTTGGGACGCCGCCTTGCACGCGGCCCGCTGACTGACCGAATCGGATGGCTCTTCGAGCGCAGCCGATGGCTATTCAACTGGAAATCGGTGGTTGCGATCCCGCTTGGGGCGGCGGTTTACTACGTGCCGTTCGCGATCTCGGCCGCGCGCACCGGCTCCGAAAAAGGGCTGGAGATGGTTTATCGGGAAAACGTCGTGCGGTTTTTCCATCCGTTCGACCATCGCGGCCCCATCTATCTTTATTGCTACGTCATCTTCGCCCTGATGATGCCGTGGTCCGCGCTTCTGCCTGCCGCGCTCGCCCAGGCGCATCACCGGTCGGTTCATCGCGGGCCGGTTGACCTATCCCGGAGCGATTCCGGCGTTGAAGTGGAGCGCGGACATCGCTTCGCGCTGGTCTATTTCTGGGCGACCTTCGTCTTCTTCACGCTTTCCGGATCGCGCCGCAGCTACTACCTTCTGCCGATTCTTCCGGCCGCGGCACTGCTCGTCGCGCGAATGCTGGCGATGCCGGTCGAGTCTCTGTCGCCGCTGCCGCGCCGGCTCCTTCGGATTGGTTACGGAGTTATCGCGATAGCGGTCGCGGGCGGAGCGATCGTGATGCTCCCGCCTGCTTGGATATTCAAGGGCTCGATGGCGACGCTGCCGGCAGCTCCCGATCGCGTGATCTATGCGATTTGCTGGGCGGTCTCGCTGCTCTCGGTAATCTACGCGCTAAGAAAGTTCGACACTCCGCGAGTGGCGGTGTCAACGATGACCGTCGGCGCACTTTTCATAGCTTACCTGTTTATTTTTGCGATGCCGGCCGCCGATCGATGGCGCGGGGAAAAGCAATTCGCCCAGGATATCCGCCACCAGATGGGCGCGGCCACCACGGGCGTAGTGCTGTACAAGACCATCGGGCCGCTCTACTACCTCAATCTCCCGGATCCGCTGCCGTACTATGACGATCCGGCCAAATTGCGAGGCGACGTACTTGAAAACAGGGTCCGATGGATAATCGTGCGCCGGCGCGACCGTCAAACCCTGCAAGACCTATTGAATCAGCTCGGCGGCGCAGGCGGGGTGGCCGCCAGCGAACAAGCCTTTCCGTTCGAGGGGCGCCAGCACGTGCTCAACAAGGAACTCCTGGTGGCTGTAGAACCTCCCGGCGCTAACGCTCTACCATCCACGGTCGCGTCGCCAACCAACTCGCCCTCGACCGTTCCCTAACTGGCCGTTGCGCTCGGGGGCGCCAGGGGCGGGCCCTGGACCGGATGGCGGATGCGTTTGCGCGCCAGCCTCAAAGGCGCATCGGCATCACGACGTAAGTGAATTGCGAATCCGCCGCCGAGGTGATTACGCCGGGACTGACCTCGTCGCTAAGCCCTAGGCTCGCGTCGCTCTCGGCCGGCATCACGCCGAGCGCCTGGATCAGGTAGGCGGCGTTGAAGCCGATCGAAAACTCCTCGCCGTTGAAGTTGACGTCGAGGGTCTCGCTGGCTTCGCCCATCTCGGGGCTGGTCGAGGACACGGTGAGCGCGCCGCTCGAGAGTCCCAGCTTGACGCCGTGGTAGCGCTCATTAGAGAAAATCGCGGCCCGCTTGATCGCATTCAGCAAGCCGTCGCGGCCGACTGGGACCGAGTATTTGGAATGCTTGGGGATGACGCCGCGGTAGTCCGGAAATTCCCCTTCCACCAGGCGCATCGAGACTTCGGTCGCCCCGCGCTTAAGCCACGCGAGCTGCCCGTCGAGCATCAGTTGCACTCGCTCGTCGCCCTCCTGGTCGAGCAGCTTGCGCAGTTCGGCCAGTCCCTTTCGCGGGATGATAGCGCTGCCCTGCATCTCGAAGTCCGGGGCTTCGCGCTCGATCATCGCGAGCCGATGGCCGTCGGTCGCGACCATCCTGGCAACACCCGTGGCGGCAGCCTCGACCAGCACGCCGCCGAGGTTGTAGCGCGCCTCGTCGGGGCTGACCGCGAAGATCGTCTTGTCGATCATCTCCGCCAGGACGCGGGTCGGGAGTCCGAGGTCGCCCTTGGCCGCCTTGCGGGCAGCGTCGCCCTGCGGCTTGGCCTGCGCCTGCGCGGGCATCGCGGGGAAGCTTCGCGGATCGAGCCCCATCATTTTGAATTTCGCCCGCCCGCACTTGAGCTCGACCCAATCGTTGTCGAGCGACTTGAAGGCGACTTCGCCGCCCTCGGCCTCGCGCACGATCTCGAAGAGCTTGCGCGCGTTTAGCGTAAAGCTGCCTTTCTTCTCGACCCGGCAGGGAATTTCCGTGCGAATGCCGACTTCGAGGTCGGTCGCGGCCAGCCGCACATTGGCCCCGTCGGGCTCGAGCAGCACGTGCCCGAGTATCGGCACCGTGTTGCGGCGTTCCACGATGCCCTGAACCAGCGACAGGCTGCTCTGCAGCACCGCGCGCTCGATTGTCAGTTCCATTTATCCTCTCCCCGCTGCACTCTTCTGATCCTAAAGATCCGATCTAGATCTAAAGATCATAAGAGTAGCAGTAGGTCCTGTGAATTTGTTGATGGGCAGCGCAACCATTCGTAATTGTTGTGCGATCGGTTGTTGGCAAACAGTTGGCCGGATCCGGCCCGCGATCGCGCCCGCTGCGGCGCCCTCCGTCCCCTGTCGATACTGTGACTATTCTAAACGACTTTTCCACAGAGTTGTTAGCGCCGTTTCATGGCTGACGCTGATCGATCTTCAGCTCGCGCTCGATTTTTTCGATCGACATGCGAAACGCCGAATCGTTGCCCACCCGGCGCGCAATCAGGTTATAAGCGTGAATCACGGTCGAATGGTCGCGGCCGAAATGCTCCCCGATTACCGGAAACGAATTGTCGGTGAGCTTGCGACACAGGTACATCGCCACCTGGCGGCAAAACGCAATGTGCTGGGTGCGCTTCTTCGACTTCAGGTCGGCCAGGCGGATATGGAAAAAATCGGAGACCGTCTTCTGGATGCCGTCGATGCACGGGCGATGATCCTGCACGCGGATGAGATCGTGCAGAGCCTGGCGGGTGAAGTCCACCGTAATCGGCGTGCGGTCCATCGAGGCCAGCGCGGCGAGCCGGGTCAGGCAGCCCTCGAGCTCGCGCACGTTGGAGGAAACGTTCTGCGCAATGTAGAGCGCGACGTCGGAGGGCAGGCTCTGGTTATCGTGCGCCGCCTTCTTTTGCACGATTGCGACCCGCGTCTCGAGGTCGGGCGGCGCGACATCGGCGATCAACCCCGATTCGAACCGGTTGCGTAGCCGCTCTTCGAGTCCGGGGATTTCGCGCGGCACCTTGTCCGACGTCAGCACGATCTGGTGCCGTTCGGAATGGAGCGAGTTGAACGTATGGAAAAACTCTTCCTGGGTTCGCTCGCGCCCGGCGAGAAACTGGACGTCGTCGAGGATCAGCACGTCGACGCGACGGAATTTCTCCTTGAACTCGCCCATCCGGTCGCGTCTGAGCGAGGTGATCAGCTCGTTCATGAAGACTTCGGTCGGCAGGAACAGGATTTTGCGCTTGCCGGTGTTCCAGAGGTGATGACCGATCGCGGTCACCAAGTGCGTCTTGCCCAGGCCGACGCCGCCATAGATGAAAAGCGGATTGTATTTTTCGCCCGGCTGGTTGGCGACGGCGAGCGCCGCCGCATGGGCAAACTGGTTGGCCGAGCCGACCACGAACTCACCGAAGGTATAGCGCTCGTTGAGTTGCGGATGGCGGTCGCGGGGCGCGGCCTCGGCCGGCGCCGTGGGCGCCGGCGGCATCGGACGCCGCACACCCTCCTGAAGTGCCGCATTGCCGACCAGTCCCAAGGTCAGCTTGACGTCAACCGATTGTCCGGCCTCTGCTGATAGCGATTGGCGCAAAAGTTCGAGATAACGGTCGCTTACCCAGTCGCGAAAGAAACGGTTAGGGGCCTCAATGGTGGCGGTGCGCCCCTGCATCCCAAGAAAATTCAACGGTCCGATCCACGTTTCGTACCCTACCTGTCCCAGAGAGTCTCGTATCCGATCCGCAGCCCTCTGCCACAAACCTTCCATTTTTCCCCTCCCACGGAAGTCAGTGAGCCGTCACCCAAGGCACGCGATCCCCCTATCGAAACGAGCAGGTTGTCGGCTGAATTACGCACAAGCTTATCAACATCTGTTGATAAGCAACTTTTATCTCATCGGCAGACATCGAAGCGCGCGCGCACGAACCGCCTATCAACCTCGCGGGCCGCGACCCATTGCGATGGAATCGAGTTCAAGAAATCAAAAGAACGGATCGAGCGCCCTACGACCACATTGACCCTGACGCCGTTCGCCACGGCGAGTTGCGCGCGAGTCGCGCGTTCATGTGCTCTCTAAGTGTGTTGGCGAAGACAACGTGATAGACCCTTTGCACAGGCGGCTCAAGCAAAACGGATCGCAGATTCACAAGCGCGCGATTTTTTTCATGAATCGTGAAAATCGAAAACGCTTCGCGATCCCGCCGCGCGCCGCGGATTTTCATCGATCGCGCTTGCTGGCTCTGGGAGCCATTGTGTGGAAGCGATTTCTCGCCGCACGAGACGGTTACGCACGTTTGACCGGCATCCCGGCAAGTGTTAGCGAGCAAAGCGAAAGCCGAGTGCAAAAGATGATCGAAGCAAAAAATTCTTCCGCGCTCCTCGCCCGCGCCACCGTCGTCATCCCCGGCGGCGTCAACTCGCCCGTGCGCGCATGGAAAGCGGTCGGCGGCGCGACGCTTTTCATCGCGCGCGGCGACGGTCCGGCCGTGGTTGACGCCGACGGCAATCGCTTCATCGACTACGTCGGATCCTACGGCCCCGCGATTCTCGGTCACGCCCATCCCGAGGTCGTCGCCGCGATAGCAGAGGAGGCCGCGCGCGGCCTCGGCTACGGCGCCCCGACCGAACTCGAAGTGGCGCTCGCCGAAGGGATCGCCGCGGCGATCCCGATGGCGCGCAAAGTGCGCCTGGTCAGCTCCGGCACCGAGGCCGGGATGACGGCGATTCGCCTCGCGCGCGCTGCGACCGGGCGCCCGCGGATCGTCAAGTTTGACGGCTGTTATCACGGTCATAGCGATTCGCTCCTCGTTCGCGCAGGGTCGGGCGCGATGACGCTCGGCGTGCCCGACAGCGCCGGCGTGCCCGAGGCGCTGGCCGCGCTGACGCGGGTTGCGCGCTACAATTCGCTGGACGCGGTCGAGCACTATTTTCGCGCGGAACCCCGCGAAATTGCTGCGATCATCGTCGAACCGGTTGCGGCCAACATGGGCGTCGCCGCGCCCGTGCCCGGATTTCTCAAGGACCTGGGCGACCTTGCGCATCGCCATGGCGCCCTGCTCATCTGCGACGAAGTGATAACCGGGTTTCGCCTTCGCTACGGTACCGCGCACGAGATGTTCGGCGCCGAGCCTGACCTTATCATGCTGGGCAAAGTGATCGGTGGCGGGATGCCAATCGGTGCGGTCGCGGGACGAGCCGAGCTGATGGATCTTCTGGCGCCGACGGGGCCGGTTTACCAGGCCGGGACGCTCTCTGGTAATCCGGTGGCGGTACGGGCGGGACTAAAGACGCTGGAAATTCTTGCCCGACCGGGAACCTACGGGCGGCTGGAGGAAATGTCGGCGCGCCTTGGGAACGGCATTGCGGACGAGCTCCGCCGTTTGAATCTCAAGGGATGCGTTAACCGGGTCGGATCGCTCGTGACGCCGTTCCTTGGCGTCGAGGCCGTGCGCGATGCGGACCAGGCGCGTCGGGCGGATACGCAGATGTTCGCGCGCTTCTTTCATGCGATGCTCGAGCGCGGGATCTATCTGCCGCCCTCGCAATTCGAGGCGATGTTCGTTTCGCTTGCCCATCGCGAGGCCGAGATCGACCGCACGATCGAAGCTGCGCGCGAATCGCTCACTGAGCTCGCGCGGAATTAAGCGCCAAAGGGGTCATAAAAGATGGCAGGGCCGCCACCCGACGATTCCGGCGAGTCTTCCGCAGAAGAACGGCCGAACCTATGGCGCTATGCTGCGATAGGCGTTGAACTTTTTTCGCCCATTATCGGCGGCTCGGTCGCAGGATATTATATGGACGCCTACTTTCACTCCGGCTCGATCTGGACGCTGGTCGGATTGCTGGGCGGGGTGTTCCTTGGCTTCTATCGCCTTATCGTCGAGATGCGGTCGTTTCGCAAGAATCTTTGAGCGCGGGTAGAGTCTTTCGATTGCCGCAGAAATTCTTCATCGCAAGCGTGCTCCCATGACGTGGCAGGTTCCGACAATCGCCGGAATCCAGGGCGCGACGGCAGTGATGACCGCCGCGCTGAGCCTGCTTCTGCTCGCCACCGTCTCGCCGGCGGCGGCGCTCGGATGCGCGGTCGGCGGCGCGGTGATGATCGCGAACCTTTTTCTGCTCGCGTTCGTGGGACGATGGATAATCGCGATCGCGACGCAAAGCGGCGGCGCAAACCGGCTCGGAATTGTTGCGGCGCCGCTCAAATTGCTGTTTATTGTTACGGTCGTTGCCTGGCTCTTAAGCCGCACCACGATAAATGTTCCAGGATTTGTGCTCGGCCTTTTGACGCAGCTCGGCGCGATTTTTGTTGAAACTTGGCGCGTTTCGGCGCGGACCGCCCGGGGGGCCGAGCCGAGCGCGGAGGCGATAGTTTGAACCCGGTCAATTTCATCGACGGCATCGCGAGCTTCCTGCATCTTCCGCCGGTCGTGGTCGGCACCTGGATCGCGATGGGAATCCTGATCGTTTTCGGGCTCAAGGCCCGCAAGGCGCTGTTGGAATCGCCCGACCCGACGGTCCCCGAGAGCGCAATCACGGTTCGCTCGGTTGCCGAGGTGATGGCCGAATGGCTCGATGGCTTCGTCGCGGGCGTGCTCGAGAGCCACGGTGCGCGTAGCTACGTTCCATTCTTCGGCACGCTTTTCATGTTCATCCTGACCGCCAATTTCCTCGGGTTGATCCCGGGGATGGAGCCGCCGACCGCCGACACCGACCTGACCTTCGCGATCGCCATCATCTGCTTCGTCTATTACCTGTACCAGGGCTTCAAGCATCAGGGCATCGCCTACCTGCGGAGTTTTCTCGGCCCGCTGTGGTGGCTGGCGTGGTTTTTCGTGGTGATCGAGGTTGCCGACAACCTGTTTCGCCCGTTTTCGCTCGGCATCCGTCTCTTCGCCAATATGTTCGCCGACCACAAGGTGCTCGGGCTGTTCACCGGGCTGACCAAGCTCGTCATCCCGCTCGCCTTTTACGCGCTTGGTTCGATCGTCTGTATCGTTCAGGCCCTGGTCTTCGTGATCCTGGCGGTATCGTACGTGCGGATGGCGAGTCATTCGCATTACGAATAATTTTCGCTTCGGAGCGATCGCAGCGGTGCCGAAGGTTTCTGAGGGCTTTTGTTTAGATAAGCAAAATTCGCGACCATGCTCGGTCCGGTTCGCGGTGTGGAAGAGGATAGAGGGGAAGAAAAAAGAGCCATGGATTTGGCTGTTGGCCGCGAGCAAACCAAGGAGGAGACGTGAAATGATTGGACGGTTAGGCAAATGGCTCGGGATGGCAGCCGCGATGGTGATGGCGAGCCCGCTGCTCGCGATGGCGCAGACGCCCGGGGGTGGGGGTGGCGACGGGATGCGTGCAGGGCTGATCGGGCTCGGCGCGGGTCTGGGAATCGGGATCGCGGCGCTCGGATGCGGTATGGGTCAGGGCAAGCTTGCGGCCTCTGCGATGGAGTCGATCGGGCGCAACCCAAACAGCACCAACCAGCTCTTCGTGCCGATGATCATCGGACTCGCGTTCGTCGAGTCGCTGACCCTGTATTCGCTGGTCATCTCGTTCATCCTGCAAGGCAAAATCTGACCGCAGGGCGAAATCCTATCGAATAGGAGTCGCCTTTCGCGAATTGGAACTCAAACGGGGCCGCTCGAAGCGGCCCCGTTCTCTTTGAGATTGGCGATGTCCTGATTTCATCGCCCGCGTCTCGCTCGCATCAATCCCGCCGCTTCGCCCCCTGCAGCACGTCGAAGCGGGCGCGTCGGCGGTCGCGCCGGAGCAACACGTACATCGCACCCGCGCCGCCATCGGATGGCCGCGCGGTAGCGAACGCCAGCACATATCCGCCCATGTGTCCGTGCGAGAGCCATTGCGCCGACGCATGCTTGAGGACAGGCGTTCCGCCCGGCGAGCGCAGTCCGCGGCCGTGCACGACCAGCACCGAGCGCAGTCCCTTGCGCACCGAGTCCAGGATAAAAGCCTCGAGCGCAGGCTTGGCGTCCGCCTGGATCATCCCGTGAAGATCGATATGCGCCTGGACGGCAAACTCGCCGCGGCGAAGCTGGATGAGGAGGCGCGGGTCGAGCCCGAGCCGGGTTCCTTCGACATATTCCTCGGTCTCATTAAGCTCGAACTTTCCCGTCCCGGATACCAGGTCGGATAACTGCGCGAGGACCTCGGCGTCCTCGCTCACGATTTCGAGCGGCGCCACCTCCGGTCTTGGCACGACACGAACCGGGCCCTGGCCGCCGAGGCGGCGGACACCGTCAACCGCCCTTTGAAACATCGTGGCGTCGTCCAGCATCGGCTCCGGCTCGGCCAAAGCCATTGTCGCGGTCGTGGCCTTGACCGCCGGCGCAGGCTGCGGGACGGCCTTGGCATCGGTCTTGTTTGCGGCGCGGTTCGCGCCCGTTGATTTTTGCCGCTCGCCGAGCAGCTTCTTCAAGTCCTTGAATGGCGAGCTGAAGGCCGGCTTTTCCGGCTTCGATGCGGGGCGCTCGTCACGCCGCGAGGGGATTTTCCGCTTTTTCGCCATCGGGGATTAAAGCCTACCGATTGTGCCCGCGGCGCGCATCATGGCGACCCTCGCAACGGTTCGAGAAAGCTGGTTGGTACGTTGGCATAGCGCGGCGTTCGAGAGAGAATAGCGTTCGCTTCAGCCAGTTTTGGGGCGGAGAAGGGGGGCCGTGATGCGCAAGCTTATCCGGATAGTCATCATCGTGCTCGGCGTCATCGTGGTGTTGGTGGCCGGCGTCGGGTTTTACGCCGTGCTTAACCTTAACGGCATTATCCAGAAGCAGCGCGGCCTTATCCTCTCGAAGGCCAGCGACGCGGTCGGCCGTAAGGTTGACGTCCAGGATATCCACGCGAGTCTCGGATGGGGAGTGATCGCCGATCTTCGCGGCGTGACGATCGCCGACGACCCGGCATTCTCCAAGGATCCATTCGTTCAGGCGGCCGACATTTATGCGCGGGTCGCGCTGCTACCTCTTTTGAGCCATCGCATCGATGTCGACCAGGTTTCGCTCAAAGATCCCCAGGTACACATCATCCGCAACCAGCGAGGCGAGCTGAACGTCAGCACTATCGGAAAAAAACCCTCTGGTGGCGAGGCCGCGGCCCCATCGGCGGCTGCGCCGCCTCCGCCGGCCGGGACATCCCAATCCAAGGGGCCGCCGCTTAGCGAGGTGCAGCCGCAGGGACCGGCGCTGGGGGGTGCAGGAGCGGGAACGCTTGGCAGCGTCTCGGTCTCAAGCCTCACCGTCGAGAACGCGACGATCGTTTACGAGCAAAAAGGTGCGTCCACGCTCATCGTCCGCTCGGTCAACCTCGATGTCGATAATCTCTCCGTCAGCACGCCGGTCGGCATCAAGCTGAGCCTCGCCGCCCTCGGTCAGGACAAAAATCTGCAGCTTAGCGGCACGGTCGGGCCGCTGATGACCAACGGCGCGGTCGATCTCAGCGCGATTCCGCTCTCGCTAACCCTCGACGCCGGGCCGTTCACGATGGCGCAGCTAAGGATGGTGCCGCCGGTAGCCCAGGCCCTACCGCCGCAGCTCAAGCTCACCAATCCCTTCGCGGCCAGTATCAAGGTTGAAGGCACGACCGAGTCGGTCGCGTTCAATCTCGCGACCGACCTGACCGGCAACCAGGTCGTGTACAGCGGCGTGCTCGACAAGGCAGCCGGCGTACCGCTCAAGCTCTCGGCGGCCGGTTCGCGGAAAGCCGCAGGCGGGGCGGCGCAGGTCGAGATCCAGAGCGCCAACCTCGTGTTCGGCGACCTTAATCTCAAGGCCGGGCAGATCCAGCTTGGCCAGAACCTGAGCGCGCGGCTCGACAGCAATCGGTTCGACCTCGCCTCGATGGGCAAGATGCTGGTTCCACTGAGCAAATACGACGCCTCGGGCAAGGCCGAGATTCACGCCACCGTCAAAGTGGTAGAGAAGCAGCCCGAGGTAAACGGCGTCATCACGCTGGCCTCGGTCACGGTCACGCCACTAGGCAAGCGCTCGATAGTGGGAGGGCTAAGCGGCGACATCAAGATGGCGGGTAAGAGCGCGACCGCCGGTCCGCTCGCGTTCAACCTCGGCTCGGGGCATGCGCGGCTCACCGTCAACGCGCAATCGATTCAGCCGATCGACGCGAGCTACGATTTCAGCGCCGACGTAATAAAGCCGGCCGAGCTGACCGCTAATTCCAAGCCCGAGGCCGCGGCCGACCATCTGGACCAGGTAGCGGTCAAGGGCACGGTCAAGGGCAGCACTTCGGCGCCCACGGTGACCGCGACCGCGACCTCGCCCTCGGGCATGGCGCAGAATGTCGCGTACCGGAGCCTCGCGATGGACGCGATTTACGACGGGCACTCGGCGACGGTCAACTCGTTCAAGGTGGGCGTCTTCAACGGCACGGTTGACGGCAACGCCAGGGCGACGCTCGGCGCCGCCCCAGCCTTCAACGTGGGGGTGAATCTGCATGGAATCGACGTTCAGCAGGTGCTCATCTCGCAGAAATCCAAGGCGGCGGACACGGTGCGCGGCCAGTTGACCGGGCAGGTGCGCGTCGCGGGGCGCGGCGACACGTTCGATACGATAAAGCCCACGCTCGCGGGCAACGGGCAGATGGCGGTCGCCGACGGCAAGCTTATCGGAGTCAATATCGGCGCACAGGCGATGCGCAAGGTGCAGGGCGTCCCCGGGATCGACACGCTGCTTACGCCGACGGTCGTCGCGCGCCATCCGGCGCTGTTCAATTCACCCGACACCAGCTTCACCGCGCTGGGCCTGACCTTCGTGATCCAGGGCGCGCGAATCACCTCGCACGACATCAAGGCGGCGACGCCGGACTACAGCGCGCTCGCCGACGGATGGTTCGATCTCGACAAGAATATAGACATGAGCGCGCATCTGCTGCTGTCGCAGGAGCTGAGCCGCGAGCTGATGTCAGAAAAGAAGAACGTCGTTTATCTCGCGAACGACCAGAAGCAGGTCGATATTCCGGTGCGAATCACCGGACAGCTGCCCAAACCGTCGGTGCAGCCGGATATCCAGTATCTGGCGCAGCGCGCGGCCGGTCACCTGGTGCAAAAACAGGCGGACAAGTACCTCAACAAATTTCTCGGCGGCGGTAAGAACGGCAAGAACGGTTCGTCGGGGAGCAACCCGCTGGGCGGCGCCCTCAACAAGTTGTTCCACTGAGTCAGGGTGTCATTCCGAGACCGGGATTCCTCGCTGCGCTCGGAATGACAGCCTCGAGGTATCGTCAAGGTGTCATTCCGAGGGAGTCATCGACCGAGGAATCCCTGATCTTGATTCGTTTCTTCGCAGGAGCGGGTTCCCGCTGCGCTCGGAACGTCAGAGATTCAGCTGCACGACGGTGGCGCCGGCGCCGCCGCGATGGGGCTCGGCCTGGCGAAAACTCGCGCAATAGCGCGAATCGGCGAGATATTCGTGGACCGCCTTCTTGAGCGCCCCCGAGCCGATCCCATGCACGATCCGCACCTCGCTCCGGTTGGTGAGATAGGCCTGGTCGAGGAACTCCTCGAGCCGCCGGAGCGCCTCCGCCGTGCGCATCCCGATAAGGTTAAGCTCGCTATCGCCGCCGTCGGCGCCCGACGCCGCGCTTACGGTGACTTTGGGCACCCGTTCCTGACCGGCGCGTTCCTGTGCGGAGCCGGCGCGAAGTTGCGCGCGGCGGAGCCGCTCTGGCGCGACCTCAATCCTGAGTCCGCCGCGGCTCACGACCGCGCGTCCCGGTTCGAGCGCGATCAAGTCGCCCTGGATATCGCCGAACTCGACGCGGTCGCCGACCTTGAGCGGCTCGCGCGCGGCGCCCTCTTCTTCGGCGCCGGCCCGCGGCGCAATCGCGCTGATTCGTTCCGCCGCGCGCGCGAGCGTCGAGGCAAGCTCGCGCTGACTCTTACGCCCGGCCCTGACCTCCTCGGCGAGCGCCGCGCTTTCGCGCCTGATCTCCGCGATTAGCGCCTTGCCCTCGGCCACGACCCGTTCGCGCTCGGCGTCGATCCGTGCGCGCGCGCGGCGCGCGGTTTCTTCCGCTTCGGCAGCGCGTTCAGCAGCACGCCGTTCCTCCTCGCGCAGGCGCTCCGCCTCGGCGCGAATCTCTGCGCGCTCGGCGTCGAGCAGGCCGAGCACGCGCTCGACTTCGGCCGCCCCCGCCGGCATCGCCTCGCGCGCGGCCGCGACGATCTCGCCCGGCAATCCGAGGCGTTCGGCGACGGCAAGCCCGTAGCTCTGGCCGATCGTGTGCGGCTTGAGCCGATAGAGCGGCCGGAGATGCTCGGCGTCGAAGTCCACCGCCGAAGCCTCGAAGCCGGCGCGCGAATACGCATGGAGCTTGATCGCGGCCGAATGAGTAGCGATCGCGACCAGGCATTGCCGCCGGCCGAGATAGGTCATCAGGCCGATCGCGAGCGCTGCGCCCTCGACAGGGTCGGTGCCCTCGCCGGGTTCGTCGAGGATGACCAGCGCCGGCTCCTTGAGCGCGGCGGCCATCTCGCTCAGGTTGGCGATATGCGCGGCGAAACTGGAGAGGCTCGCTTCGATCGATTGTTCGTCGCCGATGTCGGCGAAAATACTGCGAAAGACGACGATGCGGCTGCCCTCGCGCGACGGGATAAGCAGACCCGCCTGCGCCATCAGCGCGAGCAGCCCCATGGTCTTGAGCGCGACGGTTTTGCCGCCCGTGTTGGGGCCGGAGATCACGATGCCATGCAGGCCGGCCGCGATGCGCACGTCGATTGGCACGGCATCGCGCCCGCCGGCGACGAGCAGCGGATGGCGCGCCTCGACCAGTTCGAGGCCGCTTTCGCCGAAGTTGCCGAGCACCGGCTCGACGCATCGAAGGCGCTCGGCGAAAATCGCGCGCGCGTTGAGCGCGTCGAGCGCGACCATCGCGTCGAAAGTCATTCTGAGCTCGACGCCGTAGCCGCGGATCATGGCCGTCAGATGGGTCAGGATGCGCCGTTCCTCGGCCTCGACCTCGCGTTCCAGCATCATCAGGCGGTTGTTGAGCTCGACCGCCCACATCGGTTCGACGAACAGCGTTTCGCCCGAGACCGAGCGGTCCTGCACGATACCCTCGAGGCGCTCGGAGTAGTTGAGTTTGAGCGGCAGAACGAAGCGATGGTTGCGGACGGTGACCAGGTAGTCGGAGACGAAAGAATCCATCCCCGGCGCATTGAGCGAGCGCGCAAGGCGCGCTTCGAGCTCGACCCGCTCGGCGCGAAGCCGGGTCCGGAGGCGCAAAAGCTGCGGGCTTGCCTCGTCCAGCAGACCGCCGTCGTCGGCGAGGGCGCCGAGCAGCGCGTCGGCGAGTTCCTTCGGCGCCGCCAGGTTCTGCGCCATGCCCGCGAGATTCGGATAGGGCTCGACCCGCGAGCGCATGAAGGCCGCGACGTGACGCGCGGCAAGCACGAAATCGCGCACGCTCAGCAGCGAGACGCCGTCGAGCACGGCGCCCTCGCGCGCGGCGGCGAGCAGGAGTTCGCGCTGGTCGGCGAACTCCTGCATCGGGAGCGCGCCGGCGTGCGCGCGCAGCGCGACCATCTCGGCCGTTACGCGAAGACGCGCGGCGGCCTCGGCAGGGTCGCCCGAGGGCCGGAGCATCTCCACCGCGCGGCGGCCGGGCCCGGAGGCCGCGAGCGCCGCGACCAGGCCGATCACTTTGTGGAACTCGAGCACTCTGAGGTCGCGATCGCGCACCCGCCTCGTTCCTTCCCGACCGCTTCGCGGTCCCGTTGTAAGACCGCTTTGCGGTCACGTTGTAAGACCGCTTCGCGGTCACGTTGTAAGACCGCTTCGCCGTCTGGTGTTGGGTCAAGCTAATATCTAGCCCAAACCGACCGCGGCAGGTATCAGGTCCTCGCCGCAGCGGATCGAACCGCGAGAGAGAAGACGGAGAGCGACGGAGAGAGGGGACGCGATGGAACGAATCGAGAGCCGCATCAACACCTCGAGCCCGGAATACCGGCAAAATTTCGCGCTGATGGAGACGGCGGTCAAACAGTTGCGCGCGGCGGTCGAGCGCGTGCGCGAGGGCGGCCCCGAGCAGGCGCGCCGCCGCCATCTCGAGCGCGGCAAGCTCCTGGCACGCGATCGCATTCGGAAACTCCTCGATCCGCAGAGCGCATTCATGGAGCTCTCGCCGCTCGCGGCGTGGGGGATGTACGACGACGAGGCGCCGGGTGCCGGGATCGTGACCGGGATCGGGCGCTTGCAGGGGCGCGAGATCGTGGTGGTCGCGAACGACGCGACCGTCAAGGGCGGCACCTACTATCCGATGACGGTCAAGAAGCATCTGCGCGCGCAGGAGATCGCGCTGCAGAACCATCTGCCGTGCGTGTACCTGGTCGATTCGGGAGGCGCCTTCCTGCCGCTGCAATCGGAGGTCTTCCCTGACCGCGAGCACTTCGGGCGCATCTTTTACAACATGGCGCGGATGTCGGCCGCGGGCATCCCGCAGGTGGCGGCGGTGATGGGTTCGTGCACGGCGGGCGGCGCGTACGTGCCGGCGATGTGCGACGAAAATATTATCGTGCGCGAGCAGGGCACGATTTTCCTCGCCGGGCCGCCGCTGGTGCGCGCGGCCACGGGCGAGGTGGTCAGCGCCGAAGAACTCGGCGGCGGCGACGTCCACACGCGCCTTAGCGGCGTGAGCGACCATCTGGCCGACGACGACGAACATGCGCTTTTGATAGCGCGGTCGATCTTCGAGAGCCTTGGCCCGCGGGTCGCCCCCGAGTACGCGCTGCAGCAGGAGGAGCCCGAGGATCCGTACTACGATCCGCGCGAGATCTATGGGGTCGTCTCGGGCGACACGCGCCGGCCCTACGAGGTGCGCGAGCTGATTGCACGCCTTGTCGACGGCAGCCGGATGCACGAGTTCAAGCCGCGTTACGGCGCGACGCTGGTGACCGGCTTCGCGCGCATCTACGGCTACCCGGTCGGAATCATCGCCAACAACGGCGTGCTGTTCAGCGAGTCGGCGCTCAAGGCGACGCACTTTATCGCGCTCTGCTGCGCGCGCCGCATCCCGCTCGTCTTTCTGCAGAACATCACCGGCTTCATGGTCGGCAAGCGCTACGAGCAGGGCGGAATCGCCAAGGACGGGGCCAAGATGGTCAACGCGGTCGCCAACGCGCAGGTGCCGAAGTTCACGGTGCTAATCGGCGCGTCCAACGGCGCCGGGAATTACGGGATGTGCGGGCGGGCGTATTCGCCGCGGATGCTTTTCATGTGGCCCAACGCGCGCATCTCGGTGATGGGCGGAGAGCAGGCGGCAAACACCCTGCTCACGGTCAAGCTCGACCAGTTGAAGGCGCAGGGGCAGACGATGACCGCGGCCGAGCAGGCCGAGTTCACGCGGCCGACGCTCGCGAAGTACGAGCACGAGTCGAGTTGCTACTACTCGAGCGCGCGGCTGTGGGACGACGGCGTGATCGATCCGCTGGAGACGCGCGCGATGCTGGCGCTCGGGATCGCGGCGTCGCTGAACGCGGGCGTCCCGCCGGCCACCGCGTTCGGCGTGTTCAGGATGTGATCAAGGCCGGAAAACGATCAGGCGAGGAAATGCACGATCAGGACGCAGTTGATCGCCACGAACGCGGCCGGCACCAGCCAGCGGGCGGTGTGCCTGATCCTGGCCGCCGCCTTGCGCCGGTCGCCGCGATAGGCGACGTGCACCGCGGTCAATTCAAGCATCGCCACGAACGCGAAAATGTAACAGGTCAGGAAAAACGCGTCGGCGAAGGTCAGGTACGGCACCCGCGGCAGGGTCAGCGAGATCGCGAGCGCGAACGCGATGATCGTCAGGATCGTCGTTACCGCGATCGTTACCTGGCTTGAGACCTCGGGCGGATCGAACCAGAACACCGACCACGACACGACCACCATCAGCAGCAGCGGCAGAAATACCTTCCACAGGTAAAACCCGTAGCGGCGGTCGACCGCGATCTCGAATTTCGCCTCGGCCACGGCCTGCTCGCCGTACTGGCTCGGCGCCCGCTTGAGCTCGTTGGTCAGCGATCTGAACTGCCATGACTCGAGCGAGGAGTAACTGCTGAACTCGGTCGCGGTCCATACCGGCAGGCTACTCGGCACGAAGTCGATGTACTGCTGCTGGTCGGTGAACGGATGGACGAGGACCTCGAGCTTTTGCTTGTCGAAAGGGAAAGGCTTGAGATGGAACGTCGAAGTCACGAGCGCGTCGAAGCGCTCGATGTAATACAGGGTCCCGTCCGGCGTGACACGCATCGAGGTTTCATAAGTCTGGCGCGGCTCGACCACGTTGATGATGACCAGTTTCGGCCGCCATACCGAGTCCGGCGTCAGCCTCCGAAAGCTGTCGCGGGGGCCGGCCGGCTGATACATTAGGCGCGGATCGCTCCATTGCGCCAGCAGGTAACCGGTCAGCTGGAAGCGTTCGGTAACCTCGTTGATGCTCGAGAGATTGAGCACGTGCAGCGCGACGCTCACCTTGGTCCGGCCGTTCGCGGTCGGCGGCGGCAACAGCAGCGAATTGGGATCGAGCCCGGCGGGGAAGCCGGCGATCGGCGCCGGCGCGGCCGCGGCGGGAGCCGCGAGAATTGCGATCGACGCGAGGCCTGCAGTGAGCGCGAAGCCGGCCATCAGAGCGGCCGCGAGCGCGCGCGGCAGCAAGCGGCCGAGCGTGCGTTCGCGCCGCGTCGCCCGCGCGGTCATCAGCCGCTCCACTGACGGCGAGGTGCTCAGTAGTTGGCCTTGCCGAGCGGCGAATGCTCGCGCTTGTAAACGAGGAACGTGCGATCGAATTCGATCACCACGGTTCCCGATTGCCCGGTTTGGCCGTCGGTTTTCATCCCGACCGTATGCACCGTGACCAGTCCCTGCGTGGGTCGGCTCTCCGACTCGCGCTTGGAGACGACCCTCGTCTCCGCGTAGAGCGTGTCGCCGGCGAAGACCGGGTTGACCAGCCGCACCTTGTCCCAGCCGAGATTGGCGACGGCGTTCTGGCTCGTGCTGTGCACGCTCATCCCGGTGACCACCGAGATGGTGACCAGCGAATTCATCAGCGGGCGCTTCCACTGTGTCGCGTTGGCGTAGGCAGAGTCGAAGTGCAGCGGATGCGTGTTCATCGCAAGCAGCGTCATATAGATGTTGTCGGTTTCGGTCAGCGTGCGGCCGGGGCGATGCTCGAAGACGTCGCCCGGCGTGAAGTCTTCATAAAAAAGCCCGTAGGCTTCGCGATAGCGGTTGGGTCCGACCTGCTTGTAGGCGGACGGCAGCTTTTCCATCGATCGTTTCCTCCGATGCGATTGTCGAATTGGCGGCGCCCAAGCGATTCGCACGCGTCGCTCAGCCGGCTGTCTTTCAGCCTTCGGGCTGTCAGCCTTCGGGCGCCAGCATCTTGTCCGCCTGCACGTAGCGGTCGAACTCCTCGGGCTTGAGGTAGCCGAGATCGATCGCGGCCTGGCGGAGCGTCGTGTTTTCCTGGTGTGCCTTTTTGGCGACCTTGGCGGCCTTGTCGTAGCCTATATGCGGGCTGAGCGCGGTGACCAGCATCAGCGAGTTCGCGACGTAGCCGGCGATGCGCTCGCGGTCGGGCTCGATGCCGAGCACGCAGAACTCGGTGAACGAGACGCAGGCGTTGGCGAGCAGGGTTACCGAGTGCAGCAGGTTGTGAATGATGAGCGGCTTGAAGACGTTAAGCTCGAAATTGCCCTGGGTGCCGGCCGCAGCGATCGCCGTGTCATTGCCGATCACCTGCAGACAGACCATCGTCATCGCTTCGGACTGGGTCGGGTTGACCTTGCCCGGCATGATCGACGATCCGGGCTCGTTCTCCGGCAGGCGCAATTCGCCGAGGCCGCAGCGCGGCCCGGAACCCATCCAGCGGATGTCGTTGGCGATCTTCATCAGCGAGCACGCGAGCGTCCTGAGCGCGCCGCTCGCCATCACCAGCGCGTCGTGCGCGGCGAGCGCCGCGAACTTGTTGGGCGCCGAGACGAACGGCAACCCGGTAAGCTCAGCGATCTTGGCCGCCGTGCGCTCGGCGAACTCGGGATGGGTATTGAGGCCGGTGCCGACGGCGGTGCCGCCGATCGCGAGTTCGAAGACGTCGGGCAGGACGGCGTCAATGCGCCTCAAGTCGGCGTCGAGCTGCGCGACATAGCCGGAGAATTCCTGGCCGAGGGTGAGCGGCACCGCGTCCATCAGATGGGTGCGGCCGATCTTGACGATGTCGGCGAACTGGCGGGCCTTGTCGTCGAGCGCGCCGCGCAGCTTTTTCAGCGCGGGGATCAGCCGATGGACGATTTCTTCGGCTGCCGCGACGTGCATCGCGGTCGGAAACGTGTCGTTGGAGGACTGCGACATGTTAACGTCGTCGTTGGGATGGATCGGCTTCTTGCTGCCCATCTTGCCGCCGGCAAGCTCGATCGCGCGGTTCGAGATGACCTCGTTGGCGTTCATGTTGGTCTGCGTGCCGCTGCCGGTCTGCCATACGCGCAGCGGAAATTCGGCGTCGAGCTTGCCCGAGGCGACCTCTTCGGCCGCCTGCACGATCAGCCGCGCCTTGTCGGCGGCGAGCTTGCCCAGGTCCTGGTTGACCTGGGCCGAGGCTTTCTTGAGCAGGCCGAAGGCGCGAATCAGCGGACGCGCCATCCGGTCGGGTCCGATGTTGAAGTGATGCAGCGAGCGCTCGGTCTGCGCGCCCCAGTAATGCTCGGCTGGGACTTCGATCGAGCCCATGCTGTCGCTTTCGGTGCGGACGTTGTGTTTGTCTGCCATGAGCTAGCCTTCCTCGAAACTTTTGCTGAAGGAATCTAAAGCCGCGATTGTAATCTGGTTTGAGATACCGCGCCAAGAACGCATACGCGCGCGCCGGCCGCGCGAAACACGCCGCATAATCGGAAATTCAACCATCATTCACGGGCCGCGCGTGTCCTACCTCTTCCGAGCGCCTGCCTCTGACAGCCTGCCTCTTCCGAGCGCGTGCGGCTATTCAGCCAGCAGCCCTTTGCCCGGGATATGATTGACCTCTATCCGGATGCCATCGGGATCCTCGAAGAGTACCGAGTAGTAGCCCTTGGCCCAGGCGCCCTCGTCGGGCGGATGAATGATGTTCGCGCCGATGCCGCGCAGAAACTCGTGGACCGCGTCGACGTCTTTGCGCTCGCGCGCGCGCAGGCAGACGTGATGCAACCCGGGGCGTCCCTGGGCAAAACGTTCGCCGCGATATTTTTCGTCGGCCTTGTGAATGCCGATTCCGGTACGGCCGCCGATGCAATAGAACTGGGAGGCGGTCCTGCGCACCACGAAGGTCAGGCCTAAAAAAGGCAGCAGCTTCTCGTAAAAGGGCAGGCAGGCCTCGTAGTTGCCGACCGTCAACATAACGTGGGCGACCCCATTTATCTCCATCGCGTCAACCCCTTTGTGTAACCGTCCGCGGGGCTCGCGCACGCCCGCGTGGACGCGTCGCGGTTCATTCTTGCCGCCGCTCAATCTATGCTATAGAAGTTGCGCCTGAACAAAAGCCAAGGCCGCGGGCGCGGCGCTTCTCAGCGAAACCGTCCGCCAGTTATAATTTGGAACGCGCCGCTGCCCGACAGGAGAGGATGACGGAACATGCCCTGGACCATAACCCGACTGTGCATTGACTGCGTTGACACCGGATGCGTCAGCGTGTGTCCGGTCGATTGCATTTACGAGTACGTGGGCGAGGACAAACAGCGCTTCCCCAACATGCTCTACATCAATCCGGACGAATGCATCGACTGCGGCGCGTGCGAGCCAGAGTGCCCGTGGCAGGCGATCTTCGAGGAGCCGGCGACCCCTGAAGTCTTCAAGGACGATATCGCGCTCAACCACGCCACGCTCGAACTGGCCGATCGGTTCAAGGTGAAGACCTTCACCCAGACCGAGCATCCGACCTCCGACCAGGTTGCCGAAAACAAGCGCAAATGGGGACTCGACCCTAACGCCTAGACTAGTGTGATGTCGCGCAAATAACCTAGGTATCCGGAAAGGCGTCAAGGTGTCATTCGGAGGGAGTCAGCGAACGA